>NZ_JAVRCK010000031.1:0-83989 GCF_034530815.1 Nostoc sp. DedSLP03 | reverse complement strand
CCGGAAAGTGACAGAAGAGGGTTAGAATACCCGGAAAGTGACAGAAGAGGGGTATATGCAGCTTCACAAAGAAACGATCTAAGTTACCATTTCTTTATGAAGCTGCGCTAAATAAAGCTTCAAGAATAAAATCGTAAGAAGTGAGAGAAGTAATCATCTCAGGCGTAATTGTTTTTAGTACATCAGTTAACTTCTGCTGTAGTTGCACGAGGGTTTTACAACTTTGCCATTGCAGTTTCGATTTGAGAAATTCCCAAAAACGTTCAATCGGATTGAGTTCGGGAGAGTGAGGAGGCTGAAAAATAGGGATAATATTATCTGGATAATCGAGAGCTTTCGCTTTGTGAAATGACCCTTGGTCGAACTGTATGACTGCAATATCATCACCTCTTGTCAGCAGACAGTAATTCCAAAAAATGTTGGAAACAATCCCCATTGAGGTAGGGAAACTCATAGAAAAAGCTGTATCCACTCAGAGGTTCAACAACACCATATAAATAAAAATTTTGCCGTTGCCACTGGCTTAAGCCTACAGGTTTAACCCCTAAGCGCCGTAATCAAACGTCCTGCAATTGTCTTTAATCCTAAACGTGTTTCGTCTTGACACAAGTACCTTAATCTCTTGCCCTCTCCAAATTCCTCCTGCAAGAATTTGAATGCTAGAGGAAGTTTTTTTTAAAGTGAGATAGACTTTCTGGGTGTTGTTTAGTGCTTTGAGGACGAGGCACTTTCAACTTCGCGCCTAAACGGTTGCGAACAACTTCATAGACCGTTTTGTAAGCTAGTGAAAGCCCTAATTCACTCTTGAGCCATTGTTGAATTTCACCATAGCTTTGAAACCCAGATGATTCTTGCAACTGTTGTTTCAAGCGTTCTAAGTCTAAACCACTGATCAGCGGAACTTTCCCGGGTGCATGTTTGACTTCAAGCAAGCCCCTTCGTCCTTCATTTTTGTACTTTCTCACCCAACGAGTTATGGTTGCTTCATCGCGTCCTAAACGTTCTGCCAGCGATCGCCTGCTACTGACTTGACCACTCTTAAGCCAATAAAGCATTTGCAATCTTTCTTTACTGCTTGCCACTGTGGTATGTCTGATAGCTTTTTCCAATTCTTTAAGGCTTTCTGAAATCTCAATTTGGAATGGACAACTCATAACAAAATCACTAAATGCACCAGTTTAGAAGTTTGGCATAGTTTGGCGCATCTTCATACAGAATTGGTATTAGCCCTCTTTTGTCACTTTGGGGGAAGAAAAATCAACATAGGATTTAACTGGCAATAGGGAAACTGACTGGACTTGCCCGAAAATGATTCATGAAGTCAATTAATTTCAAAAAGCAACGTTTCATACCATGAATATTAAATACTGTTAACCAAGGTTGAATCAAATGGTAAAAAATTAGTGGTTGAATAATCAATCTCAAGTTATTTAAGGCACTCTTCCATGTTGTGCCGGACTCCCAATCGGGATGTTGACTATATTGAGCAATATTAGAGTTACTGAATGAAGATTCTGGGGTAGATGTAATGCTTGATTGGTGATGTAATTGAAAGTAGGTGCTTTGGATACTGACTAAAAGTCTATTGCTATTTGGGGTTTTGTTTGATATTTATCTCCTGCTTTCAAACAGTTTTTAGGTTTAAATATCTGAAATATTAGCGGATAAGTAATCCCATCGACTACTCCATAAGCATTTACTGATACTATTCCATTCTCTGTCTTTCCTAAGTTCCCGATATATTGACGAGTCACATAATCTGTAGATTTTCCCTTTTTCTTGTCTCCTGTTTCGTCAATGCATAAAATTATTTCTCTTTCTCCAATCAACATTTTTGTTAACCACAGCCTTATTTCTCTTAATTTTTTGATATCCCATAGTGCGTCTCTTAAAAAATGATGACGGCAATTGACCATCTTTTAACCCTACTATTTTTGCTATCTCTGGTAGCGATTTGGTTCTGATTTCTGATAGCATTCCCAAGTGTAAATACTTGAATGCCTCAAAATGTCTCACATCCTCATATATTGAATAATAGTGTTGACAATAGTTATCTATGAAGGCGACTGTATTTACTGCTTCTCTGCGCTGTGTAACCATCAGAGTTACTTACTGTTTCTGTTTTTCTTTCTGATTATACTCTCTCCGTAGTAACAAAAGAGGGATTAGTTTTTAGGCGCTCGGCGCACTCAGCACGCCATTGCTTATGCCAGTTGCGTAAGTCCTGAGAGCAACAAAATCCTTATATAGAGACACGATTGTTCGCGTTTTGAAAGACTAATTATCTAGACCAATAACCCTGAATCCAGCATATTGACAAGTAGTCCAACATTTAAAACCAAACGTGCAGTAGTATAATTGAGGCTGATTCCGGGGTTTTATGGCGATGAAATTGCTCAAGCATTCAAGCAACATCTGCTGTAGTGTGATTGTGTTTTTGTCCAACTAATGGTACAAGAGATGACGGCTCAATTTGAATACAGCACTCTTGCCGATCCACAGGATATTCAGCAGCTAATATATATCCTTGAGCAGTGTTTCATCAGCGGAGTTGGTGGTGAAGAAGCTTATATCAATCTCATTGGCGTAGAAAATTTCCGTATTATTCGGGGATTTGGGCAATTAGTTGGTGGATTGGCAACTCTGGATATGGGTCAGTGGTGGGGTGGTGTGCGCGTACCAATGACAGGAATTGCCGTAGTGGGTATTGCTCCAGAGTATCGCGGTTCGGGAGCTGCGATCGCTCTCATGCAGCAGACGCTTAAGGAACTTTATGCTAGAGGTATACCGCTCTCTGCTCTTTATCCAGCAGTGCAAAGTTTGTATCGAAAAGTCGGGTATGAGCAAGGGGGTAGCTGGTGTAATTGGGAAATTGCAACTAAGAGTATTCAACTGCGGGAGCAACCTCTACCTTTGCAACCCATAGTGAGTATCAATCATCAAGTATTTCACGAACTATATCAGCAGCAGGCGAAACTAACGCATGGATATTTAGACCGACATCGAGCAATCTGGGAGCGCTTAATTCAACCAGATGAAAAGGAAACATTTTACGCATATTTTATCGGTACAAAAGATAAACCCGAAGGTTACATCCTCTTCAGTCAACATTCAAAAGAAGATGGCGCAATCCTGCGAATCAAAGATTGGGTAATTCTCACAGTTGCGGCTGCACAAACATTCTGGTCTTTTCTTGCCAGTCATCGCTCCCAAATTGAACACGTGCGATGGAGGAGTTCTGCAATTGATTCCTTGACATTGCTGCTACCAGAGCAAACTGCCAAGCTTAAGAATACAATGCGTTGGATGCTCCGAGTAGTAGATGTAGTCAAGGCGCTGGAGATGCGGGGTTATCCTTCGGGAATTGAAACTGAATTGCACTTAGATATTCAAGATAATTTGTTAGATGCAAACAATGGTAAATTCATTCTTTCTGTTGCTAATGGACGCGGTGAAGTTACAAAAGGTGGAAAAGGTGAGTTGCAGTTAGATATCCGAGAACTAGCACCACTATATACAAGTTTGTTCGCTCCCTACCATTTGCAAATAGCCGGAAAACTACATGGGACAGAAACCGCTATTTCAGCAGCTACACAAATCTTTGCAGGTAGTTCTCCTTGGTTGGCTGATTTCTTTTAACGTGAGATGTCAACGAACCTTTTTGTGTGTTAGTTCAAGTCTGTTCCTCAGAGTCGGAGAGCGAAAGTTATGTGGCTCCTACGCAAAATCTATATGTATTAGGGTTTTAGTGAATGGATTTTACTTTCTCTCTCTACAAAACATAAGTCGGAAACATAATTAATCCTTCGCTCGTCCTTCCGCTAGATTAACAATTTCTGTTGTTATCAACTCACACCACAAATAAAACTGTCAGCGATTTACTTTTTATAAGTAATGATGATTTATCGTGCTTATCTAATCCCCAGTATCATCTGGTAAAAATAACCAACGGGATTTATGACTTTTTCTCCGGAAGTTCAGCACAGTCATCAGAAAACAATCTAAGTAAACCTGATTAGTCTCTCCTAACTTGCACACCCACATTCACAACATGAAATCACATCTACTGGCGATTGGTTTAAGTAGTTTGGTTCTAATTGCAGGACAAGCTAAAGCCTCACAATTACAGTCTTGGTACTATGATTCTAGCCAAAACCAATTAGACTTAACTACCACTTCGGGAATAGAACCAAAAGCTTTTTTATTAGATAATCCAAATCGATTAGTAATTGACTTACCTGGAACTAATTTTAATTCCGATACTGTCAAACGAAGTTTTGGTAAGGCGGTGAAAGAAATTCGCCTCGGCAAACCAGACTCTCAAACCACTCGTTTTGTCGTCGAGTTAGCTCCTGGTTATGATGTTACTTCTCAAAATATATCAGTTAAAGGAGATTCCCGTTCTCATTGGAGTTTCAAATTCAATTCATTTAACCGCCAAAGTAATCCCATTGTTGGAGAAAATCGAGAAGATATTGCCATCAGAACCACAGATGCATCGACATTTGCTGGAGTTGTAAATCTTGGTCAAGAGATGGTTGGTATTACTTCTCAGATTCGTAGTTTGTTAGCAAGTTATAAAACATTAAATCCGGGAATATTTTTCTTGGATTTAAATACAGGAAACTATATAGATATTAATGGCGAAAAAAGATTTGCTGCCGCCAGTACAATCAAATTCCCCTTATTAGTGGCTCTTTTCCAAGAAATAGACGCTGGTAGAATTAAACTTACCGATAAATTAGTGATGCGGCGCGATTTAAAGGTGGGCGAATCTGGAATTATGCAATATAAACCCATCGGCACTAAATTTAGTGTCTTGGAAACTGCTACCTTGATGATGACAATCAGCGATAATACCGCCACAAATTTAGTTCTCGATCGCTTGGGTGGTGCAGCAAAAGTTAGTCAACGTTTTCGTAGCTGGGGATTGCAAAATACAGCAATGCGGAATCTACTTCCAGATATCGGTGGCACAAATACAACTAGTTCCAAAGACTTGGTCAGATTGGCGGCCTTAGTTTCTAATAATCGTTTGTTATCCCCAACTAGCCGCAATCAAGTTTTAGGCATTATGCGCCGTGTCAAAACCAATAGTTTACTACCAGCAGGTATCGGTCAAGGAGCGACTATCGCCCATAAAACTGGTACATTGAGATTTATCATTGGTGATGCGGGTATTATTCAAATGCCCAACGGCAAAAGCTATTTAGCAGGTGTTTTGGTGCAAAGACCAAACTACGATCGCAGAGCAGGCGATTTTGTCCGTGAAGTTTCCAGAAGAGTCTATAATTACCTAGACAATACCAAAGTTAGCAATATACAACCCAAATTTGGCGATGCCTCTGGCGGGCTACCCCTACGCATTCGTTAGTCAAGCGATCGTAACTACTAGTCCACCACATCAATGAAAAGTGCTGAGTATTGAGTGCTGTTAGCGGAAAGCTAAGGTTTAGCCCGTGCTGAGTAGGGTAAATAAGTTTGTAGTAAGGACTTTAGTCCTTGGCTTGAGGGCTAAAGCCCTCACTACGAACTTTGCAATTGCACTAAATCGTAAAAATAGGGACGTACAGATGTACGTCCCTACATATCTATCTGTATTCAGCTATTTCGTCATGAAATGAGATTAACTCAGGAAATTTGGTGTACCACCATTACCACTCCTACCAACAGCAGGAATTTCCACTGTGTCATCTGTAGCTTTACCAGTGCCGTCATTGACAACGTAATTAGTGTTACCCACATGTCCATTAGGGATAAACAATTGTGGATGGTCAAAGGGCGCTTTATCAAACCGAACTCGGTCATCAGTCAGTCCTTTTAAAAAGGCGACCAAATCCTGTTTTTCTGCTGGTGAAAGATTTAGCGGCGGGAGTACTCCAAAATCACCACCACGATTGTAAAAATCAATCACTTGCTCTAGAGTCGCCTGACCTCCATTGTGGAAGTAGGGAGCAGTTAGTTCCACATTGCGAAGTCCAGGTGCTTTGAAGGCTCCGTTTGCAAACACAGTTTCGCTGGAATTCAACGGTGGATCGAGAGTTGGGGGGTTTTCGCCAAGGAGATCCTTAAATTTACCCAACTGAGCCAATCGTGCCTCTGAAAGCGGATTACTATTCTGCAAACTGTCATTACTACCCAAACCAGGATCGTCCGTAACAGGTCTAACGCCGATATTGAAGAAGCCATTGTCCTCAGGGGATTTTGCACCGAACGGCGCACGTTTGATTCGTCCGTCTTTCTTCACGCTGCTCACTGAAGCAGCAGTTAATTCTAATCCACTGTGGCAACCAATACACAGAGCTTTGCCCTCAAATAGTCCTTTCCCTCGTTGCTGCTGCGCGGTTAGGGCGCTGGTATTTCCTTCCAAAAAGCGATCGTAGGGTGTATCAGCAGCAATGAGCGTAGACTCATACAACTGAACTGCCAACCCAAAGAATAGCGAGAAATTGTACTCCAACAGTGTGTACTCATTGGTTTGGGAAGAGTTATCAGGGCTGTTGACAAAAGTCCTTTTACCTTCAGCATCAACTTGGATGAGTCGATTAGACTTCCACCACTCCGGTTTAAAGGCATCTTTAATCAGCTGATCGTAGGTTTTATCCTTCAGTCCGGGTTGAGGCGATCTACTGTATGCACCTAATACGCTATCTTGTGGATGTACAATCTGTTTGCCTAGTGGTCTGAGGCGAGTTAACTTTTTCGCCAGTACTCGGGGGAGCTTTGTACCCCTAATTGACAGAATATTTTGCAGCTGTGTGCTGAGAGATTTAATGTCGTTAATTTGCCCTGAATTCTCAATAAGTACTACGGAACTGAGTAGCGGCGCAACCAGACTATCACTATTATCTAGATTAAGTAGCGACAGTTTGCTGAGAGATTTTTTGTTGTCAATTCGCCCGAACTTATCACCAATTTCTTTAAAAGTGCGACCATCACCGGACAACTCGAATGAACTGAGTGGCGGCCCGAGCGCTTGAGAAGCCAAAGACGAATTATTCAGTCTGATTTTGACAAATTTGAGTTGATTTGGATTATCTGCTTTCACTACAGAGGCGTTAGGGTCTTTTAAACCGAAGGGATTCACGCCATTAAAGATGTTCTGCGCTCTTCCATCCCAGAAGTTGCGGAAGTTGAATGCTGCATTAATTACGGTTGGCGTGTTACGCGGCTGGACACGGCGTACATTTGTACCTGCCACGTTAAACACCGGATCTAGCTCGCTTTTTACTTCGTCTTCCGCGCTACCGGGCTTAACACTAACAAACTTCGCATTGAAGACCCCCTGAGATGAACTGACATCGTTACGGTCAGATACAACGGTCTTGGGATCGTCCGGGTTTGACAGCTTGTGGAAGGGAAAATCTCCTGGTTTAAGCTGGTAGTTTGGCGAACCACCTACATCAAAAACCGTATCCGGATTCTCTGTACCATCAGCGTTAATCCGCAAAAGTCCAGGAGAAATCTGATTTTTGGATCTATTGTCGGCTCCAGCATGGAAGTGACAACTAGCACAGGAGGTTTTTCCGTCGCTCCCAACCTGCATATCCCAGAAAAGAGCCTTTCCTAATTTGATTGCAGCCGTTTTGTCTTTTACGAAGTCTCCAAGATTATCAGGTTCTGGAACCGATACGCTTTTGAGCGAAACTGGAGACGGACTTGTAACTGCTGATACAGTATTTCCGGCTATTATCGCTGCTAGAATAATGGCAGCAATTGTTACAGTCCTTGAAAATCTCGATCTTAAGTAATTAGCTTTGCCATATTTGAATTTCCACTCTTGCCGCTTTATTTTTGTCATCAAAGATTTGAGCAAAAATCGACCTCTTGAGGTCAGCAATAAGTAACTTGATAAAGCGGTGGTGAAGATTACTAAGCTGATTATGGGTATAATCCCCATAGTTTTTTTCTAAAGTAACACCAAGATAAAGTATACATTTCCGAGGAAGTTTGAAATTTAATATTCATGTAAAATGAACACGCAAATTACGAATTTTAGGTGAATACAAAAAAACCTCTTGAGGCTACGAATCATAAATTGAGTTAGATAAATTTGGTTATTTTATATTGAATTTGCATTAACTAAACTATTAATATATTTTATCGATAAGAGTTTGATAAAATGTTTAGATATTTAAATTAGATATAACTTACTTATCAGTCTTATTTTTTGGATATTTTAATGTTAATACATCAAAGTTCTGGTCGGTGGCGCTTAGGACTAACGTTATCGCTATTGACGGTCTTATTGTGGGGAATTTTACCTATTGCTCTTGCAGTAATTTTACAAGTACTTGATGTCTATACCGTAATTTGGTTTCGCTTTTTGGTATCATTTATATTGCTTGCCGTGTATTTAGGGATACGCGGCAAATTACCAAAATTAGAACAATTGCGCTCTGCTTCTGGAAAATTATTAGCGATCGCTACAATATTTTTAGGGATTAATTACTTTTTGTTTATCCAAGGTTTAGCACTAACATCGCCTGCTAACGCTGAAGTTCTGATTCAATTATCTAGCCTTTTATTAGGTTTTGGAGGGTTAGTAATTTTTAAAGAACGTTATCGTCTGTCTCAATGGATTGGCGTTAGTGTCATGATTTGTGGTTATCTTTTATTTTTTCGCGAACAACTAACGAATTTAATTACAGCACATGGCACATATATACTAGGTAGTATTTTAATTGCTCTAGGAGCGACAGCTTGGGCTATTTATGCTTTGGCACAAAAGCAGTTATTACAATCTTTATCTTCTGGCAGCATCATGTTGATTATTTATGGAGGATGTGCTTTATTATTCACTCCTCTAGCTAAAGTTAAATCACTTTTTATACTTGATACTTTCCATTTAGGAATGTTGATTTTTTGTGCCTTGAATACCTTAATCGCCTACAGTGCTTTTTCTGAATCATTACAACATTGGGAAGCATCACGAGTAAGTGCAGTAATAGCTTTAGCTCCCATTGTGACATTAATAGCAGTCGCAATTGTATCAGTTATTGCACCTGATTGGATACCACCAGAACACTTCACCCTCATAGCAATATTTGGAGCGGGTTTAGTAGTTACAGGTTCAGTAGCGATCGCCTTGGGAAAAGCTGATTAAATGCCATGCTTTTCAGGATTTATACTAGATTTTTCATCTTGTGAATTTGTGCAATATTCAAAGCTACAACATAAATACTGAGGCAGACTATTTTTTATTTGTTATGATTTAATAGTGAAGGCAAACTACTGAAGTCAGTCGGATACTTTACCCATCTGCGTGACTTGGTAGGATTTAATTGTTGACTTTATAGCCGAAATATCCTTGAAAAAGAATTCATAAATCAGAATTCAGGAGTCAGAATAAATTACTAGGGCATTGGGTATCGCTACTTTTTTTGACTACTAAATCTCAGATTTAGTTGAGATTTTAAACCCATTTATACCTATTATTTGAAGCCACCTACATTTGCAAGTCATACATAATTCATCCTGAATTATAACTACTGACTCCTAAATTCTGTTTTGATAAAATTGAGGCTAATAACTTTAAGTAAACCAAGCAGGGCGCCCGAATAACTACCAAAGCCAACACGCGATACAACCAGACCACCGAAACAGTTGAGCGATGAATAGTTTGTTTGGTAATTGGGCCAGCAGCCTCAGAAAAAATTCTTTATTGCTGGTTCTTTCAATGGTGCTGCCAATGTTTGGAATTAGTAATTCTGTCTTGGCAGCAGAGCGGATTTATGCATCTTATTCAGCTTTAGAGCTTTCCATTTCAGTCAGGACTTTAGAGAACTACGCCAAAACAGGTGTAATTAACGAAGACTTAGCAGCTTATCAGCGATATCTACCTTTAGAACAGCTTCAAGAATTGCGGCGGATTTTGCTTAATCGTGTGAAAGTTAGTCCAGTAGTAGTTTCGCAACTTCTCTACACACCCCAAGGAGAATTTTTACTGCATCGATTGGCGCAAGTGATTAAAACCAATCAGCCAGAATTAGGATTAACTACTTTGCGTTCGGCGCTCATTTTAGCCTCTGGAGAATCGGGAGGCTTGACACTTTTAAATGTGTTGCGTAAATATCCCACCAGCAGTATTCGCCTTGATGTCGCCGAGACTTTTGAAATAGCTACGGAATTGGAGAAACTTGTTAACCAAACTCATCAAGCGATCGCAGTTGTTTCTCAAAAGTCTAAAATAGAAGCTGAGAGCATTTCTCAACCAAATTTCTCGCAATTGCCTGATTTACAGGTTCCGGGAAAATTTAAGTCGCAAAAATACATCCTGAAGTTTTTCGACTCAACCCGCAATCGACTTTTATTGACTGATGTTTACATTCCCAATGTCCAGAAGACTGCACCGATAATTGTCATTTCTCACGGCTTGGGTTTAGACAGCAGTAACTTTCAATATTTAGCCACTCACTTAGCTTCTTACGGATTTGCTGTCGTTGTTCCCAATCACCCTGGTAGTGATGCGAAACAATTACGTTCTCTGTTAAAAGGACGCGCTATTGAAGTAGCAGAACCAAGCGAATTTCAAGACCGACCTTTGGACATAACATATATACTGAATCAATTGCAAAAAGATAATCAATCTGATTCACGGTTTAAAGGTCGCCTAAATCTGCAACAAGTCGGAGTATTTGGTCAATCTTTGGGAGGCTACACAGCCTTAGCCCTAGCAGGCGCTAAAATCAACTTTGAGCAGCTAAAACAAGACTGTCAACCAGCAGCACTCCAAAATACCTGGAATATGTCTTTACTGCTCCAGTGTCGCGCTTTAGAATTGAGCATCAGCAAGTCTGGCAAAGATTATAACCTGCGGGATGAGAGAGTAAAAGCTGCGATCGCAGTTAATCCTATTACTAGTTCGATTTTTGGCAAAGCTGGTTTAAGTCAAATCAAAACTCCAGTGATGATTGTCAGCAGTAGTGATGATACTGTTGCACCAGCTTTATCCGAGCAAATTTTACCTTTTTCCTGGTTAACGAATCCCCAAAAGTATCTCGTCACGCTTGAAGGTGGCACACACTTTTCCATCATTGGCAATGCAAACCCTGCAAATCAACAAGTAGCATTACCTGCTGATATGATTGGCGATGCTTCTCAAGCGCGTCGTTACATGAATGTTTTGAGTTTACCTTTCTTCCAAACATACATTGCAGGCAAGCCGCAATACACACCATATCTGAACGCTGCTTACACTCACAGCATTTCTAGTAAGCCTCTTGGTTTGAGTCTCGTTAAGTCATTGAATACAACTGAATTAGCACAATTATTGGATATCAAAGCAGCCAAACTCGTTCAAAAAAAAGTTCCCAACACCATAGTCAGCTTCGGATTTTGGATGTTGGATATTGGTGTTGCATTGCTGCATGTGATGATTTTTATTTGATTTGTACAGACGTAATTAATTACGTATGGAAAATTTATTTGCACCTTTATAAAATCAGAGGTTCAATTCTTGCTTGCACTTCTTCAATTAACTTTTGTTCAACTTTCTCTACAAACAAAACTTTTCTAACTTTCCAGTTTAGTGATTTGATCTGATCGGCTAGCACCACGCCACTGGTTATCATTCCGTCAGAGCTGATTCGTAAAGAAAATCTTAAGGATACCCAACTCATTGCTGGGCATGACTTTCAGACAATTAACGCTTGATTGACTCAAATTCCTGAAACCCTTACGAGACAAAGACTTTACTTTAGTTTACAAATTAGCTCTTAATTAGTGTAAAAACCATAAGCAGTATAGATATATGTGATCGCATTCATACTTATCAGCATATACTTTAAAGAAATATGACATTTAATTACGCTATTTTAAAACTAGCTTTACATAAGTTAAGTTATGAGCCAGCCGGAATATACTACAGCCCAAGCTAATGCCCTGACTAACCACGATCGCAAACCTATTCACATACCTGGCTCTATTCAACCTCATGGCATTCTTCTGGCACTCAGTAATCAGTTACAGATACTGCAAGTTAGCAACAATACTCAAGTGTATTTGTGCAAAGCTCCAGAAGAGTTGCTCGGTCAACCTTTGAGCTATTTACTTGAGCCTCAGCCAGTGGAAATTGTCAAGCAGTGCTTAGTAAAAAAGATTGGCAGCGCTAATGTTTTTAAAGTACTAATAAATACTTTGTATGGAGAAATATACTTTGATGCTATTGCTCATCGTACAGAAGAAGCTGTGATTCTGGAGCTAGAACCAACTGACTCGGAATTTGAGATGAGTTTCTTAAACTTTCATAGTTTTGCGAGTGAAGCGATCGCTAAAATGCAAAGGACATCGAATTTGGGAGAATTTTTGCATTTAGTAGCCGAAGAAGTTCAAAAAATCATCGGTTTCGATCGGGTGATGGTTTATCAATTTGACGAATCAGAAGCGGGTTCTGTGGTTGCAGAAGTTAAACGGGAAGATTTATCACCTTATTTAGGACTCCACTATCCCGCTACAGATATTCCAGCGCAGGCTAGGGAGTTATACACGCGCTGCTTTCTGAGATTTCTCCCCGATTTGACTGCCGAACCTGTCAAACTAGTTCCAACGGAAAATCCGACAACACATCAGCATCTTGACTTAAGCTACTGTCTGCTACGGAGTTTTGATTGGTGTTGTACTGAATATCATCAAAATATGGGGGTGAAGGCTCTTTTGGTGATTTCAATTATTCAAGAGCAGAAGCTTTGGGGATTAATATCCTGCCACCATCAAACACCAAAGTATATTTCTTACGAAGTCCGTAAAATGTGCGAATTTTTGGGACAGATTGCATCTTCAGAATTAGCACACAAAATTAGTAACTCGGAATGGGATTATGAAGTAAAACTCAAATCGCTACAGTCTGAGTTCCTTGAGTCTATTTCCCAAGCAGACAATTTTATCGATGCCTTAATCAAACCGGAACTCCGCTTGCTCGATCTTGTTAGTGCTTCAGGAGCGGCGGTTTGTCTGGATAATGAAATTACCCTTGTGGGGACAACACCGAATATTGATGAAGTTCAAGCACTGATTGAATGGGCGAATACCCAAGTTAGTGACAATCTGTTTGCTACTGATTCTCTGCCGAAGCTTTACCAAGAGGCACTAGTATTTAAAGATACTGCTAGTGGCTTGTTGCTACTGCGGATTTCTAAAATTCGGCGCTATTATATCCTTTGGTTTCGCCCTGAAGTTCTTCAAACGGTACACTGGGCAGGAAATCCACAAGAATCCATGCAAGCACAGGCAGACGGTAGCTATACCCTGTCTCCCCGAAAATCCTTTGAACAATGGCAAGAAACGGTTAGATTAACTTCTCTATCTTGGAAACCTTGCGAACTTGACAGTGCGATCGCTTTGAATAATGCGATCGTTGGTATTGTACTCTCGAAAGCAGATGAATTAGCTAAAATCAACCTGGAGTTAGAACGCAGCAATCAAGAACTAGCATCCTTTGCCTACGCCGCTTCCCACGACCTCAAAGAACCTTTGCGAGGCATTTATAACTTTTCAACAGTGCTGCTAGAAGACTATGCCCAAGTATTAGATGATGATGGAATTGAGTGCTTGCAAACAGTAGTATCCTTGTCTGTACGCATGGAAACTCTGATTAATGCTTTGCTGCGGTTATCGCAGTTAGGACAAGCACAACTGCGTTTGCAAGCAACTGACCTCAACGAATTACTCAACCAAGTAATCGACATTTTTCGTGCTAGTCGCCAAGACTCTGGGCTTGTAGATATCCGCATTCCTCGACCTTTACCAACAGTTTTGTGCGATCGAGTCCTGGTTAATGAAGTCTTCAGTAATCTGCTTGGTAATGCGTTCAAATATAACGATAAGACAGAGCAATGGGTTGAGATTGGCTACTTTTCTCAACAAGAGGCAGAGGGGCAGAGGGGCAGGGGAGCAGAGGAGCAGGGGGAGACAAGGGGAATAACTCATACCCAATGTCCCATGCCCCATGCCCAATGCCCAATATTTTATGTCCGAGATAACGGCATTGGAATTCCCCAGCATCACCTAGAAACTATCTTTAGATTATTTAAGCGGCTCCATTCCCAGCAAAAGTACGGTGGAGGAGCAGGTGCAGGATTAGCTATTGTTAAGAAGATTGTTGAGCTTCATAACGGTCAAATTTGGGTTGAATCTACCGTAGGCGTTGGCTCGATTTTTTATTTTACGCTGGAATAGTTTAAGATAATGACTAAATATATATTTTTGTTAAGCTCTTTTAAGACCACGAATGACAAAAAAACTTCATGAACCGCTGCTCGTTGTTGAGGACAGCAATGAAGATTTTCGGATGCTGCAACGTCTGATGCGGCGTATGTCTGTCCAGAATCCCATACACCGTTGTACGAATGGGGATGAGGTTTTAGAGTTCCTTTATCAACAGGGAAACGATGCCTACGCTAAGGACGAAGACCTACCCAACTCAAAAGTAGCATTACGACCCTCTGTAATCTTGCTCGATCTCAACTTGCCAGGTATTGATGGGCGTGACATTTTAGATCGGCTCAAGCAGGATAAGAGTTTCAAGGGAATCCCCATCGTTGTTTTTACCACATCATCTAACCCCAAGGATATTGAATTGTGCTACCAAAAGGGCGCAAATGGATATCTGGTAAAACCGATGGATGCTCAAGAACTAAAAAAGACGATCCAGGCATTTGTAGACTACTGGCTTGAAGCTAATACGCCGCCTGTGTTGGATTAATTTATTTATTTTTTGTCGATCTAGCAGCAGGGAAAAAAGGATAATAAAGGAGACGGCTCAGAGAACACAGAGACATTTTCCTCTTTAAGTCACTGTGTCTGTTTGTCTGTGTGTAGATTCCTTTTCCCCATTCTCCTGTTTTTGACTATTTGGTGTTTCTTTAGAGATTACTAAAGAATTTAGATTTTATTTACACTTATTTTATATTATTTTTAGAATTATGCAAGAAAACACAATCTGGATAAAAGGGATCTATATAGCTCCCTGATCCTCATAACCTTATGTTGGACACATGGACGCTACTTATCATCGATGATTGTGCCGCAGATCGGAAAATCTATCGTCGATATCTTTTGAAAGATCCGCACCAGTCCTACCAGATTTTAGAGGCAGACTGTGCAGAAGAAGGACTTGCTTTGTGCCAAAAAGTACGCTGCGATGTCATTTTGCTGGATTTTTGCCTACCTGATATGAGTGGGTTAGAATTTTTCGATCGCATCCAGCAGGAGATATTTAAGACTTCTGTCCCCGTGATTATGTTGACAGGGCGCGGTGATGAAGAAATCGCTGTGCAGGTAATGAAACGCGGTGCTTTGGATTACTTAGTCAAGCAAAATCTGACACAGGATGTGCTGCAACTAGCAGTCCGCAACGCCATTAAGCAGTCGTGCTTGCAAGCCCAACTGCTCAAAACTCAGGAGAGACAACGCCTAATTGCCACAACTGCTTTACGAATTCGCCAGTCTCTTAACCTAGAGCAAATTTTGAATACGGCTGTAGCCGAAGTACAGCAACTTCTGAAGTGCGATCGCGTGATGGTTTATCAGTTTGCCCCAGATACAGGTGGTAAAATAGTCGCCTCATCAGTTGAGTCATACAGCACTGTAGCATTGTGCGATCGCGTTGGCGCTGGGACTGGGGAGCAGGGGAGCAGGGAGCAGGGAGCAGGGAGCAGGGAGCAGGGAGCAGGGAGCAAGGGAGAAGTTGCAGTAGGTCTTTCCCCTCTGCCTCTGTGCCCCTCCGTCCCTCTGCCTTTTGTGCCTAATTCCCAATCGCCAATGCCTTATATCTATGAGCTTGGCTTGTGTAATTGTGTCAGCCTAAAAGAGCAATTTAATAGTAAGGCAAATCTGGTAGTTCCGATTAATCTGAGCAACAATGGGAACCCAACACCCAAGCTTTGGGGTTTATTGATTGCTCACCATAATTCCGGGGAGCGACAGTGGCAAACTGATGATGCAGAAATGCTTAATGAAGTATCAGTACAGTTAGCGATCGCAATTCAACAGGCGGAATTGTTAGCCCAAACTCAAGCAGCCCTGGCCAAAGAAAAGCAACTCAATGTATTTAAATCTCAAATAATTACAACGGTTTCCCATGAGTATCGAACGCCGCTAACTTCAATTCTGGCTGCGGCATCAACTTTGGTAAAACATAGCCAGCAACTAGATGAGTCCAAACAACAGAGGTTCTTGGGAATCATTGAACAGAAAGCGAGGTATATGTCCAAACTCGTGGATAATATGCTTCTGGTTAACCAACTTGAACTGGAAAAACCCAAGTTTCAACCGATATCAGTCGATTTACTACAATTTTTTTCTGACCTTTTAGAACAAGAGCGAGAAACAGTAAGCGATCGCCACGAATTGATTTTTAAAATTACTGGTAATCATCATGGATTTTGGGGCGATCGCGGACTTTTGCAACAAATTTTTATTAACTTAATGTCCAATGCAATTAAGTACTCTCCAGATGGAGGTAGTGTAGAATTCCACCTGATCGGCAAAGAATCAGAAGCCATTTTTTACATCAAAGACTGTGGAATTGGTATCCCGATGGTAGATCGAGAAAATTTGTTTCAATCCTTTAGCCGTGGAAGTAACGTTGACACAATTCCTGGTACAGGCTTAGGACTAGCGATCGCTAAAGCTTGTGTCGAGTTACATAGGGGCAATATTACTTTGTCAAGTGAAGTGGGGCAAGGAACTAAAGTTACAGTTAGCTTACCGAAAATATGCCCAACTGGTCAATTATCCCCATCATCCACTTAATTTAGATAATTTTAAAAAGCATATTGTAATATAATGTCCGCCAAATTACCCATAATAAAAGAACCCCACCCCCAACCCCTCCCCGCTTGCGGGGCAGAGAGACAAAGCACAGCTTTGGCGGGGTGGGGTTCTTCGGGTTTAATAAACAATCAGGCGGACATGATATAATTATTACTTTTGAATTTCTATCTTGCTAATTAACCATTCTTTGATTGTTTTTCCGCAAGGCTCAGAACTTTGGCAATCACTGACGTTCTCTAGAGAATAAGACATTTTTACTTTTTTGTTGACGTATTTCTCTGGTTCGCAAACTTCAAAGGTTGCACCGACACCTTCATGTACTTTGCCATTTTTATCGACAACAGTAACGTAGCATTTCAAGTCTCCGTTTTGCATATCTTTGATAGTACCAAAACTTGGATTATCGTTTTTAATTTCCTTGGATTGATTGTTTTTCGGAGATGTTTTTTCAGTTGATGCTGACTTAATAGTTTTTTTACTGTTATCTAGTTTTTCTTGACTTACAGAAATAGATTCAGAATTAACTTGCGTAGCTGTTGTAGCATTTGCTGGATTAACTTTATTCTGTTGAGAAGCACTATTGTCTGAGTTACTACAACTCATAATCAACATAGAGCAAAAAAGCAATGTAGTAGTGAAGATTGATTTTTTCATGTGATTTATGTTCGTAAAAACTATTGATATTTGTTTTTGCTCAAAAAGCTATAAATAAATTATTTGATTGTCCATCAAATAATTTATTAAGTTTTCTTTGAATTTTCTTGATTATTACAGTTTTATGTATTGGAAGTTATAAATGACATCGTGATATTTGCTGAAAATACTCGGCGTTATCTGCACTTTTTGGATATTATTCGGTAAAGTGCTTAGAAAATGTCTTGATACTGAATTGAAGAAGAATCTAGAATAGAGAATTCAGAATTCAGCAATCAAGACGCTCTCTACGACTTGCTATCCGTTTTTTCGATCAAAATGAATTCTGACTTCTGACTTCTGACTTCTGAATTCTGACTCCTGACTCCTGTTTTGATAAACTTTAATTGCTAAATATTAATGCTTTGAGCATTAAATAAGTATTTAATAGAGTTTAGAAGCTGTAAGTATTGATTTTGTGTTATTTCAAGGTTTTCTCAACTTAAACAAACCATTTGGCTGGACTTCCCACGACTGCGTAGCGCGGGTGCGAAAATTGTTGCGCCTCAAACGTGTAGGACACGCGGGAACCTTAGATCCAGCAGCAACAGGGGTTTTACCGATCGCACTTGGTAAAGCCACAAGATTATTGCAATATCTGCCAGAAAACAAAGCTTACAAGGCTACCATTCGTTTGGGTGTGCGGACTACAACCGATGATTTAGAAGGTGAAATCATTAGTTCTCAAGCTTGTGCTGGATTGAGTTTAGCAGAGGTGAAAACTGCACTGGCAAAATTTGAAGGCAAGATTGAGCAAATACCACCGAATTATAGTGCAATTCAAGTGGATGGGAAACGTCTCTATGACTTAGCACGTAAAGGTGAAATAGTGGAAGTTCCAGTGCGAACAGTGGAAATTTTCCAGATAGATATTTTGGACTGGAGAGAAGGAGATTTTCCCGAATTGGATGTGGCGATCGCCTGTGGTTCTGGTACATATATTAGAGCGATCGCTCGTGACTTAGGTGCAATCTTAGAAACTGGTGGCACTCTGGCGGCTTTGATCCGTACCCAAAGCAGTGGTTTCGATTTAACCGATAGTCTCACTTTCACCGACTTAGAAGCTAAATTGCAAGGCGGGACATTTCAACTTCTTGCCCCTGATGCAGCGTTACAACATTTGTCGTCTGTGATTTTACCAGCAACATCTGCTCAAAAATGGTGTCAAGGTCAGCGAGTTTCTCTGAACTCTGATGTTACTGGGATAGTAAGAGTTTATCAAGAAGAGACTCGCTTTTTAGGTGTTGGACAATTACAAGATAAAGTGTTAATTCCGCAAATGGTTTTTGAACCGATTTCTTAAAACTGTTGTTCTAAGTAAGTGGCTGTGAATAATTAAATTACATAACTAACATAGTTTGATTTATTCTAGTCCACTTACTTATTTACTTACTTTTTCTTTTTAAGACGAGGCATTAAACCAAATAACTCGTATTTGGTACGATCGCAAAGAAGGCATACTCATACCAAGCAGTCCAGATGAAACTGCGAATCCATCGCTGACGCTTGTCGAAACTTAATTCATATTCAAACGCCCCACAAGATACATCAATAGAAGATAGATGAGAGTTGCAACCGCAGCCATGCTGATAAGTAAAACCGTATTTGGAAGCAATACTTTGCACCTTCATTTGAATAGCAAATACCTTACCTGCATGGAGTATGGCATCCCAAGCACGTTTATGCTCAATATCGCGTCGATCGAATCGCAAAGCACGTTCTTCAAAAACATGATCGCGGTAAATTGGGGCTAAATGCACGTGATAAAAGCTAGCAGGTAGTTCATAACCAAATTCATTAAATAAATCTATGCCGATGCGAGCCACTTTTACTTCATCAGCGTAATCGATTCCTTTTGACTCCAGATCGCAAAGAATTTCTGCAAAGTTCGGATAGCTGTGTTTGAGAAAGTCTTGTCCAAAAAACTCTAAGGTTTCCCATGCTAGTTGTGCAAATAGCTGAGAAAATGATGGTATTAGGTGAGCTAGTTGGGGGCGATCGCTAAATAAATCAACATCACCACGTTCTAATTTATACAAAAATAGCTGTGCCATCTCAACATAGCTTTGGGGCTGGGAAAGTCCGACACTTGTGGTTCCTCTAGCAATGTCTTGCCATATAGAAGGTAGTTGAGAAACATGAACCGCATTTTCTCCAGCAATGACTGCAACAGGAGGATATTCGAGAAGTTGCATCGACAATCTCCTTTAAGACTTTAATGTGTAATTTACCTTAAGTGAGCGTTAAATCTATCTTCTGAACACAATAAAAAATGTTTGACAGACTGTCTTTTGACAACGAGCGAATTTTATTCCTAATTTTCGGGGTATTGGTTATTAGTTATTTTAAGATAATTCATAATTTATAATTCAATTACTAATTTCAAGTATTCTTTTCACTTACCTGCTATTTTCCTATATATTTTTTCTCCCTTGACTAACTCTTCATAGTAAGGCTCATAAGAGGTGAACCTGATAGATTCTTGTCTTCCTAAACCCAATATGCCAAAGGTACAAAGGCTATTATAAAACAGTTCGTGTACGCGTTTCTGAAGTACCTGATTAAAATATATGAGGACATTACGACAAAGAATCACATTAAACTCATTAAAAGAACTATCAGTGGCTAAATTGTGCTGGGCAAAAACAACATTTTCTCTTAGGGAGGCTCGAAAAATAGCATTGTCATAAGCTGCTGTATAATACTCTGAGAAAGATTTCTTGCCGCCTGCTTTTAAATACAGGTGAGTATATTCCTGCATCATTTTCAGCGAGAAAATCCCACTTTTGGCATTTTGTAATACCTTCTCATTCGTATCAGTGGCATATATGCGGCAACGGTGATAAAGTCCTTCTTCTTGCAGTAAAATTGCCATTGAATAGACCTCTTCACCAGTTGAACATCCAGCGTGCCAGATCCGAATAAACGGATAGGTTTGTAAGAAGGGAATAACCTGATTCCTGAAGGTATTATAAAAGCTGGGATCGCGAAACATTGATGTGACATTCACCGTCAGAGCCAGCAAAAATCTTTCTAAATAAGCGCGATTATGCAGTAACCGCTCTTGCAATGCAGAAATATTTGCTACCCCTTCTAATTGCATGAAGCCTTGAATACGGCGTTTGAGTGATGAAAGAGCATAATTGCGAAAGTCATAACCGTAGTACTGATACACACCTTCCAAGAGCAGGTGTATTTCTATGTCCTCCAAAATTGGTTTGGGCAGAGGCATAATATTCATAATTCATTGGTTTTAGTTTAACCAAGTGGCTTTTATGACTAAAGCAGCAATCGCAATTATTGAAATTCCAGCTAGCCATCTAACCTGATAGCGCAGATTTTTTATCTCTTGGCTCAGGCTTTCTCTTTGTGGGATGGAATATGGTTCTAGTTGTACAACTTCAATAGCTACTTGTTCGGGTGTCTTTTGGGGATTTTCAAACGAGACTTGTGTGTGTAGCCAATTAGTAATCAGTTGCGGACAGTTCTTTTTAAACCAATTTAAAGCTATGATTCTAAAAACTGGTTTAGACATTCGGGCAATTAATTTCATCACCCTGTTTAAGGGTTTCAGGCGAAGCTTTTGATTAATCAAATTGACTGAACCAACATCATAAAGACAATCCAGAATTAGTTTTACAGTGGCTTCTTCACTGTTAATCAAGTTTTGCAGTAAGAGCAGAACATCACGCATCCGCTCTGCTTCTGCATACTTTTCTGGCAAGTTTTCTGGAGGATTTACAGTTGGATTTAGGGTGTTTTGTCTTACTATCGTCATATTGGTAACATACCAGTCACAATCATATCAGTACACCTATCTACCGAGAGAAAGGTTTTTTATCTAGAGAGAGAACCTAAAAGCCAAAATTTATTCGTAAGAAACATGACTATATCGTGTTTGTAAAAAATCCGTTTATCTAGTTCTAATAAATCTTTTATCTACTTCTGGGTAAATAAATTTTTTATGTAGATGCTAAGACTTCAATTTCCGAAATCACCCGTTCTAATTCCTCAATTATTACAGTGCTTTCAGTCTTTTTAAAAGCCTCTACAAGCGCCCGATAATACCAAAGAGTACCTTCTTTACGTCCATGAAAACGTTCCCAAAGTGATTCGCCCAAAATGCGATAATCTTTGAGAATAGATTGGGCATTGTAAAGTTTGTCAGCGGATGACACCAGCAGTACTGATGGGGAAGCTGTAGGAATATGAGCAATGTATGCCTCCTTACGCTGTCGCCAAGGGGGTTTTGGAGTTGTATCAGCGTCAGTACAACCATCTACAATTGCCGTTACATTGTCACCAAAGCGACGGCGAATTTCTTCTCGTGTTGCAGCGCCGCCTTGATCTTCGATCGCATCGTGTAATAGAGCTGCGATCGCTTCATCTTCATTTGCCCCGTATTCTAAAGCAATACTGGTGACACCTAATAAATGGGCAACATAAGGGACACCTGAACCTTTACGAACTTGGTTGGCGTGTAGTTGGGTGGCGTAGATCAGGGCTGCGGTAAAACGTTCTGAGAGCATTGTATAAATAAAAAAGTTTTAGCAGTCAGAATAACTCAACTGAAATATTGGGTTTGTGTCAATTTTATAACAAATCGCTCCAAGTGCAGAGGCAGTAAAGGATAAAAGTAGTATATAAGTAAAATTTAAATTTCAAATTAGATAGATAATATTTAAATTTATATTCCATCGACAGATAGATAAAACTCTGCTGTTAGTTTATTAAATTTACTCAAGGATGTGCTTTTAACTAGGAGTTAATTTACATAATGCCAGACAATCCTGGATTAGGAGAGCAAGCTCTCAATAAAGCGGCAGAAATAGGATTATCTAGTCAATTAGATGAAGTAGAAAATTTAGATGTAGACATCAAAACAGACCCGCTGAAACTGGTTCAGGGAGAGGTGGATGAAGTCACGATTGAAGGTGATGGTTTAGTTATGCAGAAAGACCTCCGTATGGAGGAATTGGAAATGCAAATGACTAATGTTGCCATTAATCCTCTAAGTGTGGCTTTTGGTAAAATTGAACTAACTAAACCGACAGAAGCTAATGCACAGGTTGTGTTAACCGAAGCTGATATCAATCGTGCTTTCAACTCCGAATATGTGCGATCGCAACTGCAAAGTCAGAAAATACATATTAACGGACAATTGAAGACAATTGAACCTCAAAATGTAGATTTTCGATTACCGGGTGATGAGAAAGTAGCACTAAATGCCAGCATAAAATTAGTAGAAACTGGTGAAAATCAGCAAGTTGCTTTTTCCGCAGTCCCCAGAATTAGCAGTAATGGAAAAAGTGTTGCTTTGGAAAATGTCGAGTATGGCGAAAGTGAGGAAATATCGCCAGATTTGACAAAAGCTTTGATCGATCAAACTAGCGAAATTTTGAATCTAAGTAACTTTGATTTAGATGGTATGAGTTTGCAAGTCAACCAACTAAAAGTAGAAGTCGGTAAACTAATCTTACAAGCTGAAGCTTATGTGGAAAAAATTCCTTCAGCTTAAAAATGTAACGTTCATAAATTCAGGATACTAATAATGGAAACTACAGAAACAACACAAACAGGTTCAACACCTTTCCCAAATATTCCACCAGTTATTGAAAGTAACGATAGTGAGTATCGTGATACAGGTGTACCTAGTACAGTTGCGATCGCCGGACATCCCCTACACCCCTTGAGTGTGATCTTTCCCATAGCCTTTTTAGCCGCCGCCTTGGGTAGTGACATTGGTTACTGGTTAACTGGCGATTTCTTTTGGGCTAGGGCTTCGCTATGGTTAATCGGACTTGGATTAGCTGGAGGCATTCTTGCATCTGCGATCGGTCTGAGCGACTTTGTGAAAATTGAACGAGTCCGCAAGCGCACCGCCGGTTGGACGCATTTGATACTTAACGTTTCTATACTAGTTTTATCACTCGTTAACTTTCTCTTACGTTTAGGTGATGCTGAATCCCGAATCGTACCTTGGGGACTGTTAATCTCGCTTGTTGTCGGTACGCTAACCAGTGCTTCTGGTTGGTTCGGCGCTGAACTCTCCTATCGCCACAAAATTGGTGTAGTGGGTGGAGGTAGCAGAAGATATCCTTAAAAGAGGTGTAAGACAGTGTTTCGACTACGCTCAACAATCAGACAAGAGGCAGAAAGCAAGTGGTAACAGAGCGTAGTCGTTGCCGCAGCCTCTTGTAAAGAAGTCAGGCAGAAGATGAGAAAAACGCAGCACTTAACAAGATAGTTGCCTGAAGCTAAAAACCCAGTAACAGATTATTATTTACAGCTTTCGCTAAGAATATTTAGCAGTTATCCTTTGCATTTGATACAGTTTTGATACATCTTGTGGAATGGAGATAAGTCCGATCTAAAATTTTTATAAATTAAAATTTGGGAGGATATTTCCCTTACCCAGTAAGGCTTTTGAACTCAAATTGTAATAAAAAATTTAGCTTGTTTAATTAATAACTGTATACTGTATCTATGTGGTGAAAAAATTACATCCTGTTAGATACTAACTATTTATATACACAATTTTATAAAAATTGCAATTATACAAAAGGATGAAATTGCAATATTAAATTTCATACTAAATTAAGTTTCAAAAAATGCGCGAACGATAACTTTCAGACTTTAAAGTGTTTTAATAAAGTTATTACCGAAAGTTTAGAGAAGCAAAAACATGAAAGGTTTCAGGAAGTTATCTTCAATAGCAGTATTGCTATTTGCCTTTGTGTCTCCGCCCTCATTAGTTGAAGCGAAAGATATTTCTCTAAGTAATACTCTGAATGAACAGAGCGTTGCGCCAGATGCTAACCTGGTTGGAAATAAAACCGGAGAGCTTTTGATTGCTCAACGGCGGTCAACACGATACCAGAGAATCCGACGACGGCAGATAATCCGAGAACGGCAGCCCTATGGACGATACCAGAGAATCCGAGGACGGCAGCCCTACGGACGATATCAGAGAATCCAACGACGGCAGCCTTACGAACGATATCAGAGAATCCAACAACGGCAGCGTTTTAGACAACGCCAGATTATTGAACGACGGCAGCCCTACGGACGATATCAGATTATCCGCCGACGCTATTAAGGATAGGAGTGAAAATGACGTAGGCATAATACCCTTCTCATAACAGAGACGCTACGCGTAGCTTGCTTCCACGAAGTGGTATAGGAAGCCTTCAGCTAGATGAATTTTGCCTACTAAGGATTTTGGATAAGGCAGATAATTAGTTTCTAGAGATGTCTATTGATGACTGGTGATACAAATAGGCCTAAAGCTAGAGAAACTGTCACCTTGTGCCAAGTAACTGAAAGTATCGATATTCGTAGCTTTCAGCGGTTATCTTCCCAGAAACATAAAAGGTTACGTAGTTCCTCTTTTCAACAGTGGCGGAACATTTCTCGTTTGACCAAGAGAAATTGATGAATTTTTGACATCAAAATTCAGAAGAAATGAGCACAAGTTCCAAAACCAAAGAAAATCAGAACTTTGCATCTTTGCGTGGCACTTCATGATAAATTCTCTAGCACTATGCCAAAATCACCCAAAATTCCCAAGCATGAGTTTGGGAATAAAAATTCCTCTGTCCATACTGTATATTTTTACAACTTTTTTCTCAATAATTCCGCAAAAATTACAGTCCCAACTGTTTTTAAATCAAAAGCTTTATCTCTATCTCTAAAAATACAATGAAGAGTAATAGGTTTCAAAGTCTAGCTAGAAACAGTACTTTGACTTTAGTAACACTACTATGTGGGTTGACAATAGTACCACTACAAGTAAGTGCTGAAAATGTTGGTTCCACCACCAGTAGTACAAATCTGGGCAATGCTTTTAGCGTTAATACGTCGAGTAATGCAATAAATCGCTTAACTCCAGGAACATTATATGCTAGGCCTAATTGCGACGTCGAAGACCCACCACCTATTTGCGGCGGAGAAAAGCCACCAAAGCCAAACCCAACACAAAGCCAGGGACCTATAGTACCCGTGTTCCAAGTTTCCGAGACCATGACTGATGGGTGCAGCGGGGACGTGGTGATTTCGCGCACTTACTCTAACAGCTTCAATCCACAGAGCATTGACGGGTTGTACTTGAAGCGAGATGCTTCAGGGAACACACAGTGGTCTGGTCAGATGCCCGTTAGCGGGCATACTTACATTCGTTGGTGGTGTCATTCGACGACAGGTAACTGGGCTGACCCAGGTACGTGGCGTTTAAATGGCGGTTATATCGGCACGGACTGTAAGGGCGACTGGGATCAGGGAAGCGTAAATTCATGCAAGCCTACTGGATCGATAGATTTGGGATCGTCTGCCGTGGAAGGCTGGACTCCAGAGCGTTCTCGGTGTTCATCAAATCGTACGCAGTTTATCTCAGCTCGCCTTGGTCGTGATCGATTGCTACAGATCCAGTGCATTGAGTAGCCGTATCTGTGATTTGCTAGTCAAAAAGATAACCGCTGAAAGCTACGAATATCAATACTTTCAGTTACTTGGCACAAGGTGACAGTTTCTCTAGCTTTAGGCCAAATAAGCCAATTGTTAATAGGAATCTGGTGAAAAAGAATGTAGAGATACAACACTGTTAAATCTCTACAAAGGTTTTGGATAGAACATATTTAGTTCACCAGATGTCTAATGGTTAGTAGTTGTTCTATTAATCACTAAACATTAACTATGGTGGCTCACTCCAGCCTGGGATTAATCGCTGATATCACCTTGAAATTGGCGATTTTCCAAGGTTGTATAATCAATATTTGTTTTTGTTGCAAAGATGAAAATTCAGTACAGGTGGAACGCTCTAATAAATCTACTGTATTTCCAAGATTTAACCCTAAATCACTTTGCAAAGATAACTCGGCTGTTTCTCCGTGAGATTCATAACATCGCAGAATTAATTGCTGTGGATCGTCTTCAGATGGCTTCAAGGCCATTAAGATTAAATTTTCAGCTGATAAATCTAGGAAACTTACTCCTTCAATAGTGCCGACAGCGGAGGGTTGAGCCAGTGGCCAATTGAATATCACTTGCAACGGTATATTCAATTCATAGCCACGCCGTACTGTATGGGCTGATTCCCAACTATCAGCATGAGGATACAAGGTATATTTGAACTCGTGAAAACCTCGGTCAGCTTTTGAGTCTGGCCAATTAGAACTGCGTAGCAGTGTTAGACGGAGTTGATTTGGTTTGCTGTCATAACCGTATTTACAATCATTGAGCAAACTGACACCATAACGATTTGGGATTGCGGTATCTTCTGTCTGTGTGTTTTCTGCTGTTAAATCAGCCCAACGCAAAGCAGGAACTTCCCATTTTGCTTGTTCTGCGGGAGTTTGCGGTTTAGTTGGGCGGCGAATCGCGCCACAGGGAATTTCATAAGTAGCAAAGTCAGCTTCAATATTTAGAGGAAAAGCAGCTTTCACTAATACATGATTTTCTTGCCAATTGACAGTTGTAGCAATGTTCAGCAGAGGTGAACCAGCTTGCAGAATATAGTCTTGGCAAAATTCCGATTCACCCAACTGACGCACTACGCGCACACGACTTTGCACTGGGCCTTGTTCTAACCACTGAATAAATTGAAGATTTGTTGAGGGTAAAGGATGTTGAGTATAATTGGGGTCTATATTCCAAGCATCCCAATATTGCCCACTGTCTTTAAAAGCTTGCAGTTGATTCCCCGCCCCACTTAAAACTTCTCGCTGATAAGTTTTGTCAAAAACACTTGATAAATCTCCGGTGTCGGGGTCTATAACAACTCGCAAGAATTCATTTTCTAAAATCCAGTCTGGGAAAAGTGGGGGAGATGAAGGAAAAACGCGATTCATCTCGTCTGGACTGGAGAGTGAAGGAGAAAGCCAAAATATGCGGTAGCCTACGGATGGAATTTCGGTGGCAAGAAATAGTAGGGTTGATGGTTCAGATAATTGGGAGACAAGCTGGTTTCCAGAAGCATCGTAAATTTGCCATTCCTGGTTAGTTGTTGGTGGCGTGGGTAAGGCTACAGAGATTACCTCAGAACGTTGCCAATTGAGAGAATTGAAAACAAAAATAGGCAGACTATCGGGTTTTGGTGGTTCTGATAGGGTAATGTGAGATGCGATCGCTAATAGTGATTCCTGTAATATTTTCGTTCCCATTTGTTCCACTTGCTGCCATTGAGGCAACGCATCTGTGTAAACTTGGGTAATTGAAGAACCAGGTAAAATATCGTGAAACTGTTGAAATAACACTTGTTTCCAAGCTGCTTCAATTTCTGCTTTCGGATATGTCACACCACAGCTTACAGTCGCCAAGGTAGCAAATAATTCAGCTTGATATAATAAATTTTCACAACGACGATTCCAGCGTTTTTGATCTCCGTGGGTAGTGTAGCAACCGCGATGAAATTCTAAGTATAGTTCGTCATTCCAAGTAGGGAATGAGGGAGATGGGGAAGCAGGGGAAGCAGGGGAAGCAGGGGAGGCAGGGGGAGAATAATAACTCTTGACTCCTGAATTCTGACTCCTGAATTCTGCCTCCTGAATTCCGCCTCCTGCCTCCTGCCTCCTGCCCCCTGCCCCCTGCCCCCTGCCCCCTGCCCCCTGCCCCCTGCCCCCTGCCTCCTGCCTCCTTTACTGATTTGCTGTAAATACTTTTCAGCCGTCGTAAACTCTAAGTCTGGGAACAAAGGAGACTTTTGCCAGCGTTGGGCGGTTTCTAACATATCACTGGTGGGGCCGCCGCCGTGGTCGCCGACACCGGGAAGCCAGAGGGATTCTGGTAAACTAGTTTGGGTTTGCCACTCAAGAGCATAAGTTGCCATTTTAACTGGGTCTATAGCTTCACCGATGGGTGCAGACATCAAACTAAAGACTTCGCTACCGTCAGGCGATCGCCACCAAAAAGCCCCATAATCAAATTTAGTAGTATCATTCCACCGCAACTTCTGCGTCACAAAATACTCAATTCCAGCATTAGCGAAAAACTGCGGTAAAGTGGCACAAAAACCAAAAGAATCTGGAACCCATTCCACAGTTGAGAACTTGCCAAATTTCTCTTGGATGTACCGTTGACCATACAATAGCTGACGGACTATTGATTCACCAGCAATTAGGTTGAGTTCTGGTTCCACCCACATTCCGCCGACAACTTCCCAACGTCCGGCGGCTACCTGTGCTTGAATTGCCCTAAACAAATCCGGGCGATATTCTTCAATCCAAGCATAAAGTGCGGGGCTTGAATGACAGAAAATTAACTCAGGAAAATCTGCTTGCAACTTCAAAACCGACTCAAAAGTATTTTGCGCCGCATTCCAAGTTTCACTCACAGGCCATAACCATGCTAAATCTAAGTGAGCATGACCCAACAGGAAAATTTTAGATTTTTGATCCCCCCAACCCCCAATCAATTGGGGGGCTAAGATATCGGATTGAATTAAATTTTGGCGTAGAGATAAAAACGACTTTACCAACTCTCCCTTCTCCTCCTCCGTGTTCTCTGCGCCTCTGTGGTTCGTAACCTCCCTCACCATCGCCGCCAAAACATCCAACCTCTCCGGCGCAAATTTTTCCAAATAAAGTTGCACCACAGCTAACTCATCAGCCACAAAACCCGGATCGGGATTATTATCAACATAAGACTCATAAACTAGGAGCGATCGCACTAAAGCACCATCACAATGTCCCGGACTCACTAACCGCAAAGCCACAGTGAATTCTTCCCCAGGCGTCACCCCCTGACACAGAAGCACTCTCGGCGAACAATCAAATAAATCTCCCTCCAGCACTAACTCGCCATTTACATAAATCTCAGCAGAATCCGCCCACCAAACCAGCGCCAGCCGCAAAGATAACCCAGCTAAGGGATAACCCTGTAAATCTTGGGGAACCACCAATCTTTGCACTAGCCATAGCACTTTTTTACCGCCCGTCCAAGCAATATGTTCTTTAGCATTCAACTGGACAGGTTGCCAATCAGACAAATCAGCAGCTACAACATCAGTAATAACTAAGTCAGATTCCTGATACAGCCACGTAGACTGGATATTAACTTGACAAAAAGAGCGCAGTTGCTCAATTGTTTGTGAGATAAATTTGGTCTGGGATTGAGAGACAGTCGGGGTCATATATTCGCTAAGATGAGGTGTTGGTCGTTTTTATTGTTTGGCGCGAGTCTCACAACTTAACAAGACTTGAACTAAAAAATTACTACTATGTCTTCTGGTTCCTCTGGTCGTTATCAAAGCAGACTATTTAACTTTGTCCACCAGCAATCTCGGCGGGTGACACAACAGTGGGAACATACCTTTCGGCATTTGCAAGTCGCCACTAAGTGGGGTGTCGAGGCACTACTTTACCCAGTGTATCTACTGTTTCAGTCATCTGAATCATCTGGGAAAACGCTACATACTAGAGAACCACAAACTAGATTAAAGTTACAACCAAATGATACCGATTTCCAGCCTGAAACTCTACCCAATGCTGATAGTCCCATTCAAAATGTACTAGAGGCAGTCAATTACCTGTCACCAGATGAACCCGCCTCCACTCCTACGAAAGCATCTGAACATTTCAATCCCTTGGCTTTATTGGGAGTTTTTCGGCTCAAATTCCTTGAAAAGAACTCTAATCTTACTCAATCATCAAATATTACGGCTAATCAAGCTCTCAGTCTCAACCCTTCACAATTAGACAATGCCCTTCAACAGCGTCTTCCAATAGTGCAAGGAATTGCCACAAATTTGATGAATCGAAATTTAGTACTTGTTACTGCCGACAATGAAATTCTAGATATCTTAACACCCAAACAACAGGCAAAATTAGAAGACCGAATTATTAACGAAGTTGCTAATTACTGGCAGTGTTGGCGTTTGATTATAGCTAAAAAAGAAACGCAGTTATTACCACAAATTGACCGATTATTAGCAAAACTCACTGACGTAAATCCAGCGAAAATTCCAGTTTTAGCCGAGGGTGTACCAAAAGATTTACTTAATACAGATAAATTATTAGCATTTCTAGATATAGCTGTTGCTAAGTTGGAATCGAATGCTTTAGTCCCAGCGCAAAAACGTAGCCAGGAAGTTATCCAAGTTGCCCAAACCCAGTTAAACATATTTCTTTATGGCAAAGATCAATTAGCTGCTAAAGGAGAGATTGCCCCCAACGCTGATGGTTTAGAAACTCATTCGCAGAATTTTCAGGCTTTGATTGAGGCAGCGCTTAATTACTTTTTTGGTGTTGGTAATAGAAAAACACTTGAGACAACGATTAGTAATGAGATGCCAGGTAAACTCTTTTCGTCACGCCTTAGAAAAGCCTTATCCAAAAGCCCTCTAGGAGAGAACCAGGATTTCACAAACGATCCTTGGCTAACGTGGAATGATTTATTTGGTGACACCGAAACCATTGCCGACAAGTCAGTTACACTTTCTGAAGAAAAAAATCCTGCTTTAGCCCCAAGTTTATCAATAAGGCATTTTCCACAAAATAATTTGAGTGTAAAACAACCTAAATTCGGATCTGGTTTAGTACAAAGAAAACAACCAAATAGTAACCTCGCCTCAAGTCAAAAAACATCTGGAAAAGTCGCCTCTGTAAAACAAACTCAAACCCGTATTTCCCAAACTAAAAGCGAGAGTCGTAAAGGGGAAATTTTGCAACAGCAATTTCATCAAAGTAGTCATGTTGAGGCACAGCCAGACTGGATAGAAACCACAGCAACTTCAACTGGTTATGAAAAGCACCCCTTAGAGCAACTTTTGGAATGGCTTGATTATATTATGGTCTGGCTAGAAGAAAGATTTGTAAAGGTTTTTCAGTCGTTGCGCCAGCTTTGGCAAGGGAAATAAGTTAAGAGATATTTTTTCAAAATTTACTATAATATTCACAATTTTCCAATTCAGATTTTTGGAATAAACGTAGGATGCATTAGTAAAACGTAACACACCCTACATCTACTCTTAAATTTTGAATTTTGAATTTTGAATTTTGAATTATTATTGGTGGTTGTCTAAGTGAAAATTATTGTTTACTGTAAATACTTCAATTTCAAAAATCCATTAGATAAACCGAAAATTGAGACGTTTGTGGTAAATCTGCCTCAAATCCCTAAGATAGGTGAAACAATTGTAGTCGAAAGAATTTCACCGCAAAAGCAGTTTGTAATTATCTTTGAATACATTGTGACAGCAGTACAATTTAATGCATCTAGGGAATCGGCTGATTCAGTAGATGCCCAGGTAAGTGCATTTCTGAACCACTGTTGGGAGGGAACATCAAATTTCAAAGTTACAAACTTTTTAGAAAAATAATCTCTACCACAATATATGATTGAGTAAATAACGTAACAGCTTTAATCCGGTTGGTTCAGGGTAATCGGTTGGCAACAAAGCCAGCATCGCATTTTGCAACTTTTCCAAAGCAATGTTTACTTCCTGGCGCTTTGGTCTAGTTATTTGGGGAAAGTGTAACGGTTCGCCTACCCGAATTGCATTACAAAGCGATGCAGCCCAGAGTTGGCTCTAGGTTCGGAATACCCTTGGTTGACTTTTTAGTAGCTTGTTGGGAGAATACGTAAAAAATTAACCAGATGATTGACCATAGCGATCGCCTAGCTTCTCGTAAAGAAGGCAGATTTACAGGTGTTGGAGGACTTGAACTGTATTACCAAAGCTGGCATCCAGAAGGTAAAGTCCGGGCGATATTAGCCATTGTGCATGGACTTGGAGGGCACAGCGATCGCTATAGTAATATAATTCATTTGATACCCAAGCAATACGCTATCTACGCCTTAGATTTGCGCGGTCATGGACGCTCACCGGGTCAGCAAGGGCATATCAACGCTTGGAGTGAGTTTCGTGAAGACCTGAGAGCCTTTTTACAGTTAATTCAGACTCAAAATCCTGGATGTCCAGTTTTTCTCTTGGGTCACAGCTTGGGTGGGGTGATTGTCTTAGATTACATTCTGCGCTATCCCCAACAAGCATCATTATTGCAGGGTGCGATCGCTCTTGCGCCAACCTTGGGAAAAGTTGGGGTTTCACCGATTCGGGTACTTTTAGGAAAAATGCTCTCACGGGTGTGGCCGCGTTTTACACTGAATACAGGCATTGACATCAGTACTGCTTCACGAGATCCGCAGATTTTAGCTGCGATCGCTCAGGATACAATGCGACATACCCTTGCTACTGCCCGTCTAGCTACAGAATTCTTTGCAACAGTTGATTGGATTAATGCTCATGCAGGTGATTGGCAATTACCATTACTGATTCTCCACGGTGGCGCAGACCGAGTTGCTTTGCCAGCAGGAAGCGACATCTTTTGCCAACGGGTAAACTGCAAAGATAAGCTGAGAATTGAGTATCCGGAAGCCTATCATGAGATTCAAAGTGACCTCAATTATCGCGAGGTACTAGCTGATTTAGAAGATTGGTTGGAGCGACACCTACCATCTGAAACAGCGCAGTTGGCACGAGGAAGCGCTGAGTTAGAGTTTCCCAGTTCTTAACTTTCAGTACAGAGGCTTGATTACTCTATCGTCAAGCAATGCATAGACGTAGCGCGTCGTAGCCCCAAGCTTAAGGATATGAATAATGCAATATACCAAAGTGTAAAGAATTTATTGCATTGTCGCAGTTGATACGAATATTGTTGTAGGATTATTGACCCAAGATGATGAATTAGAATTCAACAAAAGTCTAAAAATTTTCAAAGTTCAAGATATTTTTATCGCAAATACGGTAAAATTAGAGTTGGTATTTACAAATCAAGCTTAAGCTGTATTGGCGCTTTTTGCTCAGGCTGCGATTTTGTATCCGAGGGTTTTAAATTACTTACTTTTGAGTCATCAATTGCAGGTATCTTTGCTTCTTCAGTCAGGCTTATAGATGCCTTTGCGTCTTCGCTCAAGATGTAGTAGCCACTACGCCCTCCGATACCCATATGCTTTAAAATATCTCGACCAGCAAGTTTACCTAGTAAGTATCTTGCCTGATTACGATTGATGCGACATAATTCTGCTGTTTGTCCTCGTGTAATACGTCCATTGGTCTTGATGTACTGCACAATCATCTGTTCTCTCTGTAGTTGATCAAACCCACGACGGCGAATATATGCTTCTGGACGACCCATTTGACGATAAACAGATGCACTCAGATGGTACTCGCGCTGTTTTGCGGTTTTGATACGTTCTACCAGACCATTCTCCATTAATTCCTCAAGGAGATGGCGAGCATGAGCTTCTCCTTTTTGAGTCAGACGCCCTGCTTCAACGATATTTATTTCTCCTTCTTGCCTAAGATAATTGAGGAGTATTAGTTCGTCCAAGGTAAGCAGCCGTTTTAGTCGCCTCTCCTCAGCTAAAATAATTTTCACAAAATCTAAATCAGCTTTTCCACCAGGTAGCCGAACGATGACATTTGAATTGGTAGTAGCGGAATAATCTGGCAGTGGATGTCCAGTGCGTAATTGACCAGAATATATAAGTCCAATTCCACGACCAGTACGTTCTACCAAACCTATTCGCTTGAAGATATCAGCGAGTAATGGATTTCTTGGTAAAGGGCCGCTAACTAATAAAGAATCCAATTGAATGCCTTCAACAAAACCTCCTGGATTTCTGATAACTAACGCATCATCGTGTGTCTGAATATGAACTGCTCCTATACGATTGTAATCGCGGTGGGTAAGTGCATTATTAACAGCTTCTCGAAATGCACGTGGATCGTAAGCCGGAACACCTACACGAAAGAGGTCAACTGTTAATTCATTTTCTTCATTTCGCAAGCTAAATGCCTCCATAATGCGCTCAAAAACGCGTAATAAAGGCCAACGGTAAAATTCATTGATTGCAACATCTTGACCCCTTAACACTTGAAAAGCTACTTCGTGCGTCGGAACTTGCTCACTCAAGACACTTTCTCGTCCGATAACAAGTAAACCTGCAAGTGTTGGTACTAAATCATCTCCCCGTACAAAGCCCAAAGCTTGTGCTAATTCCCGATCGGATAAATCTTGAAGCGATATATCGCCACGATATTCACTTAGCAATCGCCGGAGACGAACAAATTCAAGTGGATCAAGGTCATCCCAGGTAGTTCCAGTTATCAGCCGTGCTGTCACATCACGCTGACCTCGGTCAGCATACCAACTATCTATTTCACTGGGATAAAGTGGTTGGCATTGAGGTTTTCCGCGCGTATCTAATCGACGTATCAGCGTTCGACCATTACTTGTTGATACCAATTGCGGTGCAGTGGGTACGTTTATCACAGCCACGCGTCCTTCAGGCAAATCAATCATTGCCGTTTCTACAGACAGAGATGGTGTTGTTTTACTTGCTATCAAAGCAGACAACAAACCTGGAGAACATTCTGCAAGCTTTTGATTTAAGCCTGTTATACAGCCATCATCCTCCACACCAATAACTAGTTTGCCACCATGCTTGTTAGCAAGGCATACTACAGCTTCTACCAATTCGTTCTCAGGTAGTGGTTTGCGATCGCTCTTAAACTCTACAGTCAGAGTTTCGCCATCACCTATGAGTTTTATGAGTATTTCTGGAGTTATCATGGCTATAGTATCCTAGCGATCGCACATTGAAAAATAACAACTACAGTGTTGTTGGATCAACCGCTACAATTCCTTCAGACGCATAGCGAATAAAATCTTTACTATTGAATGTCAAAATATGCGTCACACTATTTGCCTTCATATTAGCAACGAGACGAGCATCATGCACTTGCACACCTGACACACTGAATGCGACGACAAGCTTACGCCACTCAGGGTAAATAGTAGGTATATCAGGCAACAATGGAAAAAGGCGCTCAATCAGTCGTAGCAGCCGATCTGCATCTGTTGGTGTCAAGCCAAATCCGTTTTTTGTGGCTGGTCTTGTAGCAACATTCCAAAACTCAACGCAGTTTTGCACGGTGATTTGCAGTATATGTCCATCGCGTCGCAATTTTCGGATCGCAGTTCGTATTATTGGGTGTAATGGGTGAGTGCGATCTACAAAACGCAGTAGGATGTTAGTGTCTATGAGGTATACCACTGCTAAGGATAATCCTCATAAATACTCTCACGAGTCACAGCATAATCTGACAGCACTGCTAAATTTGACCCAACACATAGCACAAATTCGTCAGCTAACTTATCTGCAACGACTTCAAACTCCTCATCATTCAGTTGACCCTGTGTCTGAAGCTTTGCCATCAACTGAGCGCATTTTCCTTCTTGGCTTTTGCACTGTTGATCTTGAAAGATTAGCTCTTGAAGATATTCACTGGCTGAACTATAACCGCCTTTAGCTACTTGTTCTTCGACAAAGACTTTCATCGACTCAGGTAAGGAAATATGAATGTTAGTCATACCTTCTCTGTTTTGATATTATCCTTGGTTGCTGGCACAAAAAACTTCATAGGCTTTGGTTACAAATAACATGAGTTTCACTAGCACCAGCCTAACGCAGTTACCAAGGCAATCTGCTCCCATTCCATGAGAAAAAGTGTCCACTATCGCCTTCTTGAAGCTGTTCGATGACAGCCAATAATTGGGTAACAGTGCGTTCTACTGAAAATAATTTTTCCGCAGGTACATTTCTCTGAAAAGGACGAGAAAGGCGGGTATCAGTTGTACCAGGATGCAATGTTACTATTAATGCTTTCGGACAACTTCTTTTATACTCAATTGCCGCAGTTCGCATCAACATATTGAGTGCTGCTTTAGAAGCCCGATAGCCATACCATCCACCAAGTTGATTATCGCCAATACTGCCCAATTTAGCAGAAATAGTGGCGAACACGCTGCGTTCTCCATGACGAAACAGAGGCAATAAATGTTTAGCCAGTAAGACAGCACCAATACTATTTATCTGAAAGTAGCGCAGCAAATTTTCTGAATTGATCTGTCTTAAGCTTTTTTCAGGTTGCAAAGTATCTTCATGTAATAGTCCTACACAGTTGACTACCAAATGCAGTTTATCAACTTGAGTATGTATTTTTTGAACAGCTTCAATAATCTGTAACTCGTCAGTAATATCCATCTCCAAACAAATTAATCGCTCAGGATATTCCTTTGCAAGAGCCATTAAGTCTGAGGCCGATTTCAGTTGACGAGAAGTTGCATAAATTTTAGCTATTCTGCGATCATCGTATAGCAATTTTTTCACAAAACCTAAACCAATACCTTGGCTGGCTCCCACAATCAAAGCATTGACAGGATTAATTTCATTGATAAAAGACATTAGAGCAAAGCGCCACCACAACTAGAACCACACCCAGCAGTACAACCATAGCAATAAGCAGCAGTTTGTACCTCATTAATCAGGTCTAAATTGCCAGCTTCTAACAATTTGCCAACTGTCAAAGTTTCACCATTACGAGTTTTTGCAGGCAAATTCATCATTTGGTTAAAGTCACAATCGTATACATTGCCCAGATAGTCAATTGAAAGTTCATCGCGGCACATTAAATGTTCAACTGTGCTGAGATTAAAATGCGACTCTAAAAACTGCAAATAGCTAGCGTACAGTTTTCTCCGTTCTAAATGCATTTTAGTTCTACCAACTGGTAGATTAGTAAAGGTAAAGAGGTTGTTAAACACAATATTAAAATGTTCTTGTAAGAACATTTTGTAATCTCGTTCTAGGTTGCTCTGTTCGGGAGCTAAAGAAAATTTTTCCTCGGTGGGTAGCTGGGGATTAAAAACCAAGTCCAAAATTAAATTTTGGTCTTTACCATAGCCGAGTTGATTAAGCCACTGCAAAGCTTTGACTGAACTATCAAAAACACCAGTACCGCGCATTTTATCAACATTATCTGCTAGGTAACAGGGTAGAGAAGCCACAATTCTTACTTGATGTTTAGCAAAGTATTCTGGTAAATCACCAAATCCATCTTCAAAATAAATCGCCAAATTAGACCGGACAATGACTTGTTTCCCAGTTGTTTTTGCTGCTTCTACTAGTGGCTTAAATCCATAATTCATTTCAGGTGCGCCACCAGTCAAATCCACAATTTTAATTTCGGAAAATTTATGGATTAGTGAAGTCAATTGTTCGCAAATTTCAGGAGAAAGTTCTTCTGTACGTTTCGGCCCGGCTTCGACATGACAGTGTGTACAGGCAAGATTACAACGCTTACCTAGATTAATTTGTAAAACAGTGATACCTTTTTTGGTCAAAGGTGAACTGAGTTTATTTTTAAAGGCTGTGACTGCTGGATCTCGGATAATTTTTGCTTGAGTTTGCATTAGTTACTACTCCTAAAAAATTGCACAACAATTTTCAATTTTCTAACCTTGCAATAATCTGTAGGTTATTGCACTAATAATTGCAGCAGTTGGTAAAGTTAAAATCCACGATAGGAAAATCTGATAAAAAACACGATTATTAGATTTAGATTTTTTGTTAATTAATCCAACACCAAAAATAGAACTAACTGAAACGTGAGTGGTAGAAACTGGAAGCCCAAACCGAGTAGCTGCAATGACAAGAATACCAGTTACTATATTTGCTGATAAGCCTTGAGTATGATTCAGTGAAGTAATCTTTTCACTCATGGTTATTGCAACTTTTTGTGAGTTGAGTAAACCGCCAAGTGCCATTGCGATCGCTATCAAGATTGCTCCTCCCTGAATCGAGAAATACTCAATAATTAGAAGCAGTGAAACAATCTTATGAGTATCATTGAATCCTCTAGCAAAACTGACAATTCCAGCGCTGAAAAAATGACAAGCATTAATCATTTTTTGGTTGACTGGTAGATGCCATTTTGAATTAATATAGCCAGATAAGCTGTAAATTCCTGCTCCCAAAGGAATAGCCATGATTGGACTGAGTAATAAAGGCAAAATAAAGGATGTTCCTAAAATTGCAAAATTAACTTGTAGTCCGATCGCAACTAATCCAGCGCCAGCCAGCGCACCTGTTAAACTGTGAGTTGTGGAAATGGGAAACCCCATGAGGCTAGCAATGATTACAGTCAATCCAGTAGCGATCGCGACTGCAAGATGAAACTCTGGAGAATTAGCGATCGCATCAGGTAATAGTCCTTTTCCAGAGAAGTTTTTAATTAACGCTCCTGCCAAAAAAGTCGCAGTTATTGCACCAGCAAAAGTTGTGAAAGTTGCCCACAAAATGGCTGTTTGATAGCTGCTAGTTCGGCTACCAAACAGCGTCGCTACACCTTTACAATTATCATTTGCTCCATTTGAATATGCTAAAAAAAGCGTAGCTAAAAACAGACTTATTAACAACATTTTGGAGTTTATAAAAAAGAAGTCAGAATTCAGAATCGAGAATTCAGAATGTAATTAGTGAAAATATTGAAATTGTGCATTCATCACCCAGTTGCACAGAACCATTCTGTTAGCGGATAGCTAAGGTTTAGCCCATTCTGGCTCCTGACCGAAGAGGCAGGGGAGCAGGGGGCAGGGGAGAAAGATACTGAAATCCATCTGCGAAAAGGGTTTCAAGCCCCTAAATTTATTTATGGGGTTTCCCCTCTTGCTCCCTGCCCCCTGCCCCTTTTCCTCTTCTTTGACATCTGAATTCTTTCTTAAATAAATTAACAGCAGCCACCACCGCTATAGTGCCAGGTTGAATTGGTAACAATTATTTCTGTTGGGTTACTAACAGCAAGTTTAGCAGCCGTTTTATCACACACCGCAGCCGGAATACCTAGCTGAAGTATATGACCTGCCAAATCGTCAAAGAAGGGTTCAGAACCAGCATAAATTGCTGTTTTTCCAGTGAAAATGCAAGCACCATCTTCTGGAATGACAACTTTAAATGAGACTGAATCCAGACTTTCTAAAAGTAGGTTTTCTTCTAAATTATAAGTCTGAGAATCTAGTAGGCGATAAGGCCGACGGGCACGAATTTCAACTTGACCAAAACCAGCATTTATAATCTTTTCAGTATACTCTTGATATGTGAGTGCGCCTGATAAACACATGGCTCTCAGCCGCTCATCTTTTTGAAGATGTGCTGGAATGGGACGAGTCGCAATTGGATCGCTCATCTGCAAGCGTCCACCTGGTTTTAACACCCGATATGCTTCTTTTAAAGCACGAGTTAAATCTTCTGGTTCAAAGATATTGAAAAGACAATTTTGGGCCACGATATCGACGCTAGTATCAGCAACAGGTAAGTTAAAAGCATCACCTTCGCGGATTTCGACAAAGCTGGTGTTAAACCAGGGGTTTTCTTGAGCAGCAATTTCCAAATTACGTGCAGCTGCTTCCCGCATAGCCCCAACCGGTTCAACGGCAATTACAGCACTTGCATAACGGGAAAAATAAGCGAATTGCAACGCTTCTAAGCCGCCACCAACACCGACGTACAGCACAGTCGGTTGGTTTCCTAGTTCAGTGGGGTGAACAGTGGTGCCACAACCATAATTCATTTCCTGCATTGGCAAAGAAATTTTCAATCCTGGTAGTTGCAGAGGCGTACTTTGTACACAACAAAGTCCAACTTGCGGGGTTTGGGCAACTTCGCCATAGAACTGCGCTGCTGTTTCTAGATAGGTCATGCCACTTTGAGTTTTGGATTTTGGATGATGATAGCTTTGTGCATCCTAATATAATTAACTCTAAGTTGGATGAGTTTTTGTAGAGATTGCCAAAAACGCCAAAGTTTGCTATGATTAAAAACTTTGTTTTTAGGCAATAGGCACTGAGGGAATAAGGAAGAATTATTGAAAAGTCTTTCGCTTGTCTCTCTCCAATTCAATAGACTTTTTGCAAAAGTCGGGAAAAGGGTAAAGGTTAAAGGGGAAAGGGAAAATAACAAACCTTTCCCCCGCCCCTTTTCCCGACAAATACCAAGAAGTCTAATGATGTTGGCATCGCCCATGAAGTCATAACCCCAGACTTCCTCTAAAATGCGATCGCAGCTAATTATCTGCCGCGGATGGGCTAACAAATATTCTAGTAAATCAAATTCCTTAGCAGTTAACTCAATTAACCGCCGATCTCAGTACACTTGTAGCGTGCGACGATTTAAACTTAGGTCTTCAAATTCTAAAACATCTGCCTACTCTACTTGATTGCTTCTTCGTAGGCGAACGCTGACTCTGGCTAATAATTCATCAACGCTGAAGGGTTTAACGAGGTAATCATCAGCACCAGCGTCTAAACCTGCAATGCGATCGCTTACTTCATCTTTGACGGTTAATAAAATTATCGGCACTTTCTGGGCGATACTCCGCAGGCGGCTGCAAATTTCCCACCCCGACAAACCAGGTAACATCCAGTCTAAGATTACTAAATCCAGATGCAACTCCCTGGCTGCGGTGAGTGCAGTTAATCCATCGTAGGCAATACTGACTTGATAGCCTTCATAATTCAATTCCAATTCGATAAATCGTGCCAGTTTGACTTCATCTTCAATCAGTAAGATGTGCGTCATGATGATCTTAATAATTTCAGCAGGATACGGTAAGCAACAATAGTGCCAGCTATTTAATAGCCAAACATCTAATTAGGTGTACGTTAGCTTAGTATAAACCTGAGTAAGTAACAACCGTAAATCTGCAATTACCGATCGCTGCTCGATCGAAGAACAATCCAACTGGTTATCAGCAATAAGCTGTGATATCTTCACCACATTCATCGGCGAGATAACAGAGCGCTCTAAAACGCAAACCAACCACTTCCTCGTATAGAGGATTTAATTTACACATGGGTGGAATATGCAATAGCTTCCGGCCAAGCAGCATGATGTCTCGCTCAAAGGGACATTGAGCAGGAATAGCTTTGCATAGGAAATGAGCCAATTTGGAGTTATGAATTTCTATCGTTTCCAACCACTCACGGACTGGGTGCAGTAGGTCGTTGTGTGAGCGAACTTGAATAAAGCTTGTCATAATTTTTTACCTTGATAATTTCAAACTAGGTTGAGTTTTTTGTATTTGAACCTCTATAAATAGATACAGATCGGTTTTATAGTTTTATGCACTTATTACTTTTTCTTTGGTTCTCTACAGAGGTAGAAATTGTAGTGTTAACTACACATTCAAGTACTACAGTTCCCGATAATTTGTCCTGACTTTTCACTTCATATTAAAAAACCCATCCAAAACTGAACCTCCTAACCTTTCTCTCGTAAAGAAGCTCGATTTTCAGGGCAAAAAGGTGACAGGATAACGCTTTTGGGCAAATTGGCACTATTTGACAAAAATTTTGGCTCAATCCCTGAGGATGCAGAATTTTTCAGGTTACTGATAGTACTTTATGTTTTTATTTAGTCTACGCATTTGTCAATCAATTTAATATCAAGCTAATATAAGTAAAGATTGTTAAGTGCAATCACTGATGTTACTTAGCACATTAACATAATTTATGCAAGCGAAAATATCGTGAAGATGGCTATGGAAATATACTGAATTATTTAACAAAATTTATTATTTGCTTTCTCACGTCTCAGAAAATATACGCTCACAATCATTAACTAATATAGATATCCTTTATTAGAGCTAATTCGCTCTCAAAGTTAAGAAACTTGGTATCAGTTACTAAAACTATGACGAGTAGTTGGGCTGCTAGTCACCCTTCTCTTTTAAAGACGGGCACGCGTGACGATTGTAACAGCGCTAACGCAGCGATCGCGGTTCGTCTCATTGGCACAGTCTCTGTCTCCGACACGCTGTTCGCGAACGTAAAGAAAAGAAGATAGCCAGTAGAGACCGATTGTTACCGTTCTACAGCACTGGCTCACCTTTTTTACCAATTTAGCCAGCAGCTACTTTTTCAACTAGGAAGGTAAAAAATGGAATGGGCTATTTACAAAAAGAATACAGGTAGTTTTGTAATAGCAGTCGCAATTATGACTGGTGTTGGCATCATCTCATACCTTAGTTTGCTTCAGTATAAAGAAAACGCTCAATGGGTAACACATACACGCGAGGTGCTTGAAAAGACAAAAGAAGTCATGTCACAGATCAAAGATGCAGAGACTGGACAACGAGGCTATCTTCTCACAGGCAAAGAACGGTATTTGGAACCCTATCGCAGTGCAACTGGCGAGATTGCTCAGAAACTTAAGACACTGCGCCAATTGACTGCGGATAACCCGAATCAACAGCAACGGCTCGATCGCCTTGAACCTCTGATAACTAAAAAACTGGTTTTGATTGAACAGACGATTAACGCTAGGAGCAAAAACTTAGAGTCCGCGCTGCAAATAGTTCAGACAGATCGCGGTCAGCAGATTATGGAGGACATCCGCATGCTGACCACAGCTATGGAGAACGAAGAGAATAAGTTGTTGAAACAGCGAACGATGAAGGCGAACGCCAGCGCTCATCAAACAACTTTGTTGACTATTTTTGGTAGCATTATCGCTTCTGCGATCGTCGGTTTCGCAGCCACGATCGTCAATCAGGAACTTGTCAAACGCAAGCGGATAGAAAATTCTCTGCAAAAGGCTCGCGATCGGTTAGAAATAGAGGTTAACAAACAGACTGCCGAACTGAGAAACACTAACGAAGAATTGCAAACTGAAATTAATGAGCGTAAAAAGGCGGAGTCAGAGATTCTGCGTCTGAACGTTCAGCTTGAGGGGCGAGTTGCAGAACGCACAGCACAACTCGAAGCCACTAACAAAGAGATGGAAGCATTTAGTTATTCTGTGTCTCACGACCTGCGCGCCCCCTTGCGGAGCATCGACGGCTTTAGTCAAGCACTCCTAGAAGATTATGCTGACAAGCTGGACGCACTAGGTCAAAACTACCTCCAGCGAGTGCGTGCAGCCACCCAGCGAATGGCACAACTGATCGACGATTTACTAAATCTGTCACGATTAACGCGTAGTGAGATGCGTTACGAAAAGGTCGATCTGAGCGCATTGGTGGAGGCGATCGCTACAGAGTTGCACAAAACCCAACCAGAACGCCAAGTAGAGTTTATCATTACGCCGGGATTGGTTGTTAATGGTGATGCTCATCTGTTACGGATCGTGTTAGAAAACCTACTGGGTAATGCCTGGAAGTTTACAGGTAAACATGAAAAAGCACGGATAGAATTTGGGCTTTTGCAGCAAGATGACAGCCACGTGTATTTTGTCCGTGATGATGGCACAGGCTTCGATATGGCCTATATTGACAAACTCTTCGGTGCTTTTCAGCGCCTACATGCCATGACTGAGTTTGAAGGTACTGGCATCGGACTAGCTACTGTACAGCGCATTGTTCACCGTCATGGTGGCCGTGTCTGGGCAGAAAGCGTAGTGGAGCAAGGTGCAACATTTTACTTCACCCTTTAACTAGAGGAATACAACATGATTTTACTTGTAGAAGATAATCCTGACGATGAAGCGCTCACTCTACGCGCACTTAAGAAAAACAATATTCTGAACGAGGTAGTAGTGGCACGCGATGGGGTAGAAGCCCTAGATTATCTCTTTGGTAAAGGTGTATACGCCGATCGCGACATGAACGTTATGCCGAATCTCATCCTTCTAGATTTGAAGTTGCCTAAAATGGATGGTCTAGAAGTTTTGCGACACCTACGAACCGATGACAGGACAAAAATCCTTCCCGTCGTTATTCTCACCTCCTCCAAGGAGGAGCAAGACTTAATCAATGGTTATAGCTTGGGAGCCAACAGCTATGTTCGCAAACCAGTAGACTTTTCCCAATTCAGTGAAGCAGTGCGACAACTAGGATTGTACTGGTTTGTCTTAAACGAATCACCACCAAGAATATAGCTTCTCCCAATCCTCCAAAATCACGTTATAGACGCAAAGCTGACTTTCTCAATTACGAATTACGAATTACATGGGGATACCACTGCGTGTATTACTTGTCGAGGATTCAGAAGATGACGCTTTGTTGCTGCTGCGCGAACTGCAACGTGGTGGCTACGAAGTAACCTTTGAACGGATTGATACACCCACAGCCATGAAAGCTGCGATCGCAGAGCAAATATGGGATATCGTTATCTGTGATTATTCCATGCCCACCTTTAGCGCCCCAGCGGCATTGAAGCAGGTTAAGGAAAGTGGACTTGACTTGCCATTCATTATCGTCTCAGGCACTATTGGTGAAGATACCGCAGTCGCCGCTATGAAAGCTGGTGCCCATGACTACATTATCAAAGGCAATCTAGCGCGGCTTATCCCTGCTGTTGCCCGCGAGTTGCGTGAGGCACTGGTGAGGCGGGAGCGTAAACAAGCATCGGAGCAGATTAAAGCATCGCTTCAAGAAAAAGAGGTGCTATTGAAAGAAATTCATCACCGGGTAAAAAATAATTTGCAGATTATTTCTAGTCTGCTCAACCTGCAAGCAGAGTATCTCAAGGACAATCAAGCTCTTGAGGTATTCAAAGATAGCCAGAACCGGATTGAATCAATGGCTCTGATCCACGAGAAACTGTATCAATCTCAAGACTTGGCAAGGATTAATTTTGCCGACTATATCCAAGATTTAGTAACTAATTTATTTTATTCATACAACGTTAATTCCAGCGATATTACTTTGAAAATGAATGTTGAGGAGGTTTTTCTAGCCATTGATGCAGCTATTCCTTGCGGCTTAATTATCAATGAACTTATTTCAAATTCCCTAAAATATGCCTTTCCCCAAAGAGAACCGGGAGAAATTTATATTGACTTTTGCTCCACAGAAGGAAATTTGTTTACACTTACTATCGGTGATAATGGTGTCGGTTTTGCCCAAAATTTTGACTTTCAAGCTACAGAATCATTAGGTTTACGATTAGTTAAAGGTCTAACACATCAGTTACAAGGTAATATCGATTTTATCAGTAATAATGGAGTAAAGTATCAAATTAAATTTCCAACTTAAAATTTCTAAAATTATAAATTTAATAAAATTATGAACTCAGTAAATATCTTAGTTGTTGAAGATGAATTCATCGTGGCAATGGATATACAAAATCGGCTCAGAAAATTTGGCTATACTGTTCTGGGGCTTGCCGATTCTGGAGAAGAAGCAATTAAGAAAGCAGCAGATGATTCTCTAGATTTAGTTCTGATGGATATTCACCTGAAAGGAAAGATGGACGGTGTAGAGGCTGCTCAGATAATTCATAATATTTTTAATATTCCAATCATATATCTTACTGCTAATGCAGATGATTCAACATTAAATCGAGCCAAGGTTACAGAGCCGTTTGGCTACATTCTCAAGCCTTTTAAAGAAAAAGAATTAAAGTTCACGATTGAAATTACCCTTTCCAAACATCGGACAGAAAAAAAATTAAAACAGAATGAACAATGGCTGACTACTGTACTTAAAAGTATTGGAGATGCTGTAATTACAAGCGACGAAGCTGGAACTGTGACTTTTATGAATCCAATTGCGGAAGAATTGACGGGTTGGAATTATTCTGATGCATTTGGTAAAGAAGCAACAGAAGTATTTAATATTGCTCATGAAAAAAGTCGTCTAATAATTGAAAGTCCTGTAGAGCAAGTCCTTCAGTCGGGCGTTAGTGTCGGTCTACCAGAACAGACGATACTTATTGCTAAAAACGGTACAGAATTACCAATTGATGATAAGATTGCAGCGATTAAAGATGACAACGGTAACATTACAGGTGCAGTTTTGGTCTTTCAGGATATCACCGAACGCAACCAAATTCTAGAGGCACTAGCGCGTCGCCAGCAAGAATTCAAAGCACTAGTTGAAAATGCGCCCGATATTATTTCCAGATTTAACCCTCAATTGCGCTATGTTTACGTTAATCCAGTTATTGAAAAAGTTACAGGAATATCAGCCGAAACATTTATCGGCAAAACAAACGCAGAGTTAAATCTGCCGGAAGAATTTTGCTGGATATGCGATCGCAAACTTAGGCAAGTTTTCCAAACGAAAAAAGAAACGGAGTTTGAATGCAGTTTAGCGATCGGCCAGCAAACAAGACATTACCATACCCGCCTTGTGCCTGAATTAGCTAATGACGGTTCAGTATCTTTTGTTTTAAGTATTTCTCGCAACATTACTGCTCTCAAACTGGCAGAAGCGCAATTAATTCATGATGCCTTTCACGATATACTAACCGGTCTGCCAAACCGCGCCTTATTTATGGAACGGCTAGAACGAGCGCTCATGCTGACAAAACGACGCGCGAACTATACATTCGCTGTTCTCTTTCTAGACTTAGATCGCTTCAAAGTTATCAACGACAGTCTCGGCCATACAATTGGCGATCAACTACTAACTGCCCTTGCTCGCAGATTGGAAAATTGCCTGCGTACTGGAGACACAGTTGCCCGTCTAGGGGGAGACGAGTTTACAATTTTGCTCGACGATCTCCAAAATGCTAATGACATAATCAGCGTAGTCGAGCGGATACAAGAAGCTCTAACATCTGCGTTCCAACTCAGTGGGTACGAGGTATTTACCACCGTCAGCATTGGCATCGCCCTGAGCAAGGGTAGTTACAACCGACCGGAAGAACTCTTGCGCGATGCTGACATTGCAATGTATCGCGCTAAAGCATTGGGTAAGGCACGCCATGAGATATTTGACTCAACTATGTACACCCAAGTAACCCAGCTATTAGAGTTAGAGATGGATCTACGACGGGCAGTTGAACGCCAAGAGTTTCAGGTTTACTACCAACCAATTATTTTATTAGAAACTTACAAAATTATTGGCTTCGAGGCTCTGGTTCGCTGGCAGCACCCGCAACACGGATTAATATCTCCAGACAGCTTTATTCCCCTAGCAGAAGAAACTGGGTTGATTATCCCTATTGGTTATTGGATACTAGGCGAGGCTTGTCGGCAGATGCGTGCTTGGCAACTACAATTTCCTACTGACCCACCTTTAACAATCAGTGTAAATCTTTCCACTAAGCAGTTTTCCCAACCTGGGCTGATTGAGAAAATTAACCAAATTATCCAAGAGACTGGTTTAGAAGTTGGCAGTTTAAAGCTGGAGATTACCGAAAGCGTACTTATGGAGAATATGCAATTAGCAACTTTTATGCTCTTGCAACTGCAACAGATGAATATCCAATTACACTTAGATGATTTTGGCATCGGCTATTCATCCTTGAGTTATCTGCATCGCTTTCCCAGTAATGCCTTGAAGATCGATCGTTCCTTTATTGCTAAGATTGGTGCTAATGGAGAAAACTTAGAGATTGTTCAAGCGATCGTCGCTCTAGCACGAAGTCTAAATATAGATGTCATCGCAGAGGGCGTAGAAACATTAGAGCAACTGGCACAACTTCAAGTGATGAAATGCAAATATGCACAGGGATATTTTTTCTCCCAACCCCTCAATAACAAGTTGGCAGAAACATTAATTTTATCTGGCATTGAACCTAGATATTAGCTTGTCTTTAGCTTCGTGTAACTAAGCCAAAGCCAACAAAAGTCCGATATTACAACTAATTCAGAACCGCTATAGTTAATTTGTATTATTAACCAAATTCTTGGAGGCGCAGCTAAACTTACTCTCAAAAAGCATCAAGCTTTAAGAAAGCTGCGAAAACTAATGACTGATAACTTTTTCAATAACAAAAAACTACTTTTTGACCTATGGGCATCAAGTTACGATTGGTTCTTTCCTTCAGTGTTTTATCGAGCCATTCACCAACGGTTACTGGAGTACGTCGATTTACCAGAGCTAGCAAATGCACTTGATATCGGCTGTGGTACCGGACGCTTGCTGGAGCGCCTTGCTACTCAGTTTCCCAATCTCCAAGCTACCGGATTGGATTTATCTGCTAATATGTTGCGGGTAGCAAGACTGAACAACCGCCACCGTCCACGCTTAATTTATATTGAGGGCAAAGCTGAGTTTCTTCCCTTTGCTGATGGTCAATTTGATGCCATTTTCAGTACTATCAGCTTCTTGCACTATTTGGAACCAAAACAGGTGGTTAGTGAGATAGCACGGGTACTTTCTCCCGGTGGACGCTTTTATTTGGTTGACATTACTTCCAAAAAAGAGACAGAACCTCAATTATTGCCTATCTCTCCCCGTGGAATTAGACTCTACAGCCCTAATCAACGTCAACTTCTTGGCTCCTCGGCTGGGCTATTGTGTCTGAATCACCATTATTTACTAGGGCCTGTCTTACTAACGATTTTTGCTAAACCTCCGATTTGAAAATGGAGGCAATAAAAAGTTGGAAACATCTTCTATCAAGCCCTGTTCTGCATATCTTAAATTCCGAATTACGAATTGGTCTGACCTCGATATTCCATAAATACCACAGGAACTTTGAGCAGCTTTTTAGCTAACTGCGAGAATCTAAATTTCTCCTTCAGTGTAGATAAGCCTATTGTCTTGGGAAATTGTGGCAAGTCTTCAAAAGATATTGGCACAAAGTCAAAGCGACTGTAAAACTGCACCAGTCGTTGACCTAAGCATTCCAGATAAAGTGGTTGCACTGCTGTATTAATCAAATGCTGCGTTAGCAAACTACCCAAACCGCGACCTCTCCAAGCTGATGCAACGACCAAGCTACCAAGTTCTTGTGCCCCTGAGAAATTACGTAGCTGTCCGCAAGCTATCAGATTCTGATTGTATTCAATTACCCAAAATTGCTGCCAATTTAATTGGGTTGGATCGAGTTTCGCTGAAAATACCAGCAATCGAATCGACCACTGATCCCCAGAGGTTGCCTTGCGAAGGATACATCCAGATGGTAACGATAGATTGTTCTGGTTCATTAATTAGACTTTGATAGTTTGTATCACCATCATCACACCATATTATTCGCCTAGCCAGACTCAGATCGCTTGCTATTTCCTGGCAACTATCAATAAAGCAATTTTAAAAGCATCTTGGAGATAAAAGCCGTTCCAGGTTCTACCTTAGCCATAGAAAGGGTTGTAAGGTTAAATAACTCTACATTTCTGGATTTTTTCAGCATACATGAGTAATACTAAACAATACTTCCGATAGAGGTAGAAATCAGTCATAACTATATCTGGATAGATGCATTCATACTCCTAATTTTTTAAGATAATGCCAACGATAAATAATTAGGGATGTAATCATGGCTGAACAACAAAAATCTAATAATGAACAACCTGCGTCTACTGCTTCTGCTGACGGCGAAACCCCTACTGACGAAAGTACCCGTAAAACTGGTGATGCGCAAGGCAGTGATGCTAAATCAACTGCTACTCCAGAAGCTCCAGAAAACGACGGTGTAGCAGGTAGCCCCAATCAAGGAACTGAGTCACGTTAATTAATTTGAACTTTCCCAAGTTTTAATCAGCTCGTGGGGTCTTTTGTTGTAACCCTAATACACTAAATTTAGAGTGGAAATGTGGTGTTACACTACATCTCCACTTGTTTTTGTGTCAAAAATTGGATTGTCTCTACGTTGGGGCGTTAGCGTAGCTTACCGCAGCTATGTTTATTCTCGTGTGGGTACTTGCAATCATGAATTTGTTTTCGTTGACTGGAATACTGCCCCTAGCTAGCTCTTAGTAATTTACATCTAGCGATCGCTCAGGATAATGGTCTCAATATCTTGAGCGAATTTTTGAGGTTTTTTGCCGTCTTCATACTCGTCGAGAATTTTTTGGTACTGGCATTAGTCTAGCTATCTACAAAAAAATCGTTGAGCGATATGGCGATCGCATCTGGGCTGAGTCGAAACTGGGCCAGACGTAGGAACAGTATTTTATTTTACCTTCAACGCAAATTAAGGTATCTTTAAATATATATCTAATAAGCGCTTATTAACCTTCTAATAAGCACATGAATTCTAGCCCTATCTAAAAAATAGGAAATCAGGTGATTATCTAACAAATTGATATAACCCTGTATTATGGAAAAGCTCACAATTCACATTCTATTAGTAGAAGATAGTGCAAGTGATGCTTATCTCCTACGCCGGATATTTTTAAATTCAGATCAAGAACAATGGCAGATGTTACATGTTGAACAGTTATCTGAGGCGATAGAAGCTAGCAGAGTAAATTCTACGTCTAATATAGATAATTCTCAGATAGAGAGTCGAAAGCAACGCAGATTCGACCTAGTTTTGTTAGACCTCAGCCTTCCAGACTCTATTGGACTGGACACGTTGAAAGAATTTATGGCAGCAGTACCTGATATCCCAGTTGTGGTATTAACAGGTGTTGATGATGAAGATTTAGCACTGCAAGCATTAGCAGAAGGAGCGCAAGACTATCTAGTTAAAGATAAAATCACTATACAATGGTTAGTGCGTGCCATTCGCTATGCCATTGAAAGAAGCGAAATTCTCAACCAACTACGCGAGAGTGAAGAACGCACCCGTCAAGCGCTGGCAAAAGAACAGGAACTCAACGAGTTAAAGTCAAACTTTGTAGCAATGGTTTCTCACGAGTTCCGCACCCCTATGACTACGATTCAGACGGCTGTAGATATCCTTCAATACAACAGTTATAGACTAACTGATCTCCGAAGAACTAAATATTTCGATCGAATACAAAATGCTATCAACCAGATGCTTAATCTCTTAGATGAGATATTATTCTTGAGTAAAACGGAAGCAACTAAACTCGAATACAAACCTACACTTTTAAATTTAGAAAATTTGTGTAGCGAACTTACAGATATTCTTCAACTCAATGCAGGTAGTAAGCACAGCATTATCTTTACTTGTCAAGGTGAATCGACCCAAGCCCAAATTGATGAAGACTTACTAAATTGTATCTTAACTAATTTGATTTCCAATGCCATTAAATATTCTCCTGAAAGTGACACTATTTGGTTTGATTTAATTTGCAAAGATCGCCTCGCAATTTTCCAAATAAAAGATCGGGGAATGGGGATTCCTCTCAAAGATCAAACTCATCTATTTCAAACCTTCTATCGCGCCAGCAATGTGGGTGTAATTCAAGGAACAGGACTAGGACTCACTATAGTTAAAAAATGTGTGGAGTTACATGGTGGTCATATTCAATTAGAAAGTAAGCAGGGTGTAGGTACAACAGTAATTGTCACTCTGCCACTACAATGAATTAGGCAAGTAAATTATCATAGTTGGGCATTGGGCATTAGGAGTGCTGAATGCTGTACATGGATAGCGGGGCGTTTAGCCCGTGTGAGTGCTGAGTTAAAAGTTAAGAGTTAGGAGTTTTGTTTATCTCCTTGTTTCCTTGTCTCCCCTGCTCTCTGGTCACTGAGCGTAGCCGTACAGTCTGCGGCATAGCTACGCTTGGGGCACAGCCTCTCGTAGAGAAGTGCTGCTCCCCTGCTCCCCTGCTTATTTCGGTGCTTGGGAATTTGGTGTTGGACAAGTTTTATTAACAAAATCACACTGATAAATATAGGGTTCTTGCCAACTCAGGGGAATTTCTAATAAGTCTCGCGTTCCTGTCATACCTTGTCCAATAAATAGCAACAAAGCAATGCAATTTAAAATCGTATGGACAAGACGCCAGCGATTGGACTTATCTTGATAAATATCTTGAACAATTGCTAATGAAAAAATCATTAGCAATGCTGCGGTAATGCCAATATAGTAATGTGACCAATACCACTCATTGGTGCGGCGATAGACTCCATCTTGACAGCCTATAATTACTAAACCTGCACCAGTTAAAGTTGCAAAAACTGCCCGCCACACCCGCTGTTTTGCCCGATAAAGAAATACTAATGAGGCGATGGTGGCAGCAAATATTAGCAGTATAAAAATCACTTGAAAAGGTGTTTGATTCCATAGTTGATTTTTGATAATATTTTTACCAATAGAGTAGCTTAATCCGATTAAAGTTAATCCAACAACTGCACTCGTGAGCCTTTCACCTAACTGCTTATGTTCTGCACCTACCACTGGAGGAATTTTACTCTTACTACCTGCTAAAATTTGCAATCTGCGTTGGCGTGTTTGCCAAGCAAAATTAACTATTGTACCAATGAGTGGAAACACGAATATAATTGCGATCGCTGGATGTAAAAGACCAAGAAAATCTGTTATTTGCATAGAACACCTTTCAATGAATCATTGAATTCATCACAAAGGATAATTTAAAGCATCGTACCATTACTTAAATTAATTTAAGATGAGAATTTGTTTAATATTTATTTTTTTTGTTTTTAGCTGATTTTAATCAATAGGCCTCTTGCAAAAATCCTTGAATCACCCCTTCCCAATACATACGTGGAGGGGCAATATTTTAAGTTTCTCCCCTTTATAAGAGGGGGGTAAAAGGGAGTCTATTCAACTTATACAATAGGACTGATAAACTATTTAAACCTGAGTTCGGGATAAAGAAAGGGACAGGTAGTAAGCTGAAAATAACGTCAAATCCAGCACCTGTCCTATGTTTAGTTTAGATGCTTTATTTTGCCATGTAGATGATTTCTGTAAGGCATTTGAAAGCCAATGGCATAAAAAGCTGTTGGTAAATGCAGTCAGCAGACGGATTCGGGCTAAAAGTCTGTATTTGAGTGAAATAATGACGATACTGATTGCATTTCATCAAAATCACTACCGGAATTTTAAGCATTTTTATTTGAATCATGTCAAACAGCTTTCTTAGTTGTGCATTTCCAGCCCTGCCAAGTTATCAACGATTCATTGAATGGATACCATCAACCTTGATACCTTTGTGCGTTTACCTGAAGCATTGTTTTGGAAGTTGTACGGGTATCGGTTTTATCGATTCGACTAGTCTTAAGGTCTGTCATAACCGTCGGATTTCTCAACATAAAGTATTTGATGGTTTAGCCGCTCGTGGAAAAACTTCTGTGGATTGGTTCTTTGGTTTTAAGCAACATAAAAGTCGTCAATGAGCTTGGTCAACTCTTAAATGTAACTTTGACTCCTGGTAATATTGATGACCGTAAACTAGTTCCTGATTTACTGAGTGGTCTTTTTGGCAAAGTCTTTGGCGTTAGCGAAGCTTACCGAAGGTATCGCGGCTATGTTTCTGAAAAACTTGCTTCTCAACTTTTGAAAGAGTTCGGAATCCAATTTTTTGCCAAACCCCGTCGTAACATGAAAAACAAGTTGATGCGTCTTCACGACAAGCTTTTGTCACGTAAACGCTCAATTATTGAGACAATTAACGACCAACTCAAGAACATTTCTCAGATTGAGCATTCTAGACACCGAAGAGAGAGTTAATTTCTGCGTTAATGTTCTGTGTGGATTAATTGCTTATTGTCATCAACCTAAAAAGCCTAGTCTTCAGATGAAGTGGCTTTTTTCCCAAACAGCTTAACCCGAACTCAGGTTATTTAAATATATGATAAAAGATAATAAATTTAGTAAATACCCCTCTTCTGTCAGTCTCCGAAAACTTTTGCCATTTCTGAAATAAGATAGCTTATGTATAGCCAGCGATGTCTACGACGGGCTACGCCTACGCTCGATTATTTCCTAATAACAAATACAAGACCTATTTTTTTCTAATAGGAAAGCCTGTATTGACCGACTGATAAAGCTTTCAGAGATTGACTTTCCGGAGAGTGACATAAGAGGGGTATTTGCTTTCGCAACGCTCTTCCTCCAAAGCATCTTCATTGAGAATTGATATTACACTTGTAAAAATTTTTAATGAGTTACTTCAGGAGTGTTTATTCTATTTTTAGGGCGAGTTGCTCTTAACTAACCACTTACAAAAAATATGTCAACAAGTTGGATTTACCTTATATTAGCAATCCTCTTTGAGGTTTCAGGCACAACTTGCATGAAATTATCACAGGGATTTACTAAAATAGTTCCTTCAGTATTAATATTTGTCTTCTATGGACTTTGTTTTACTTTTTTGACCTTTGCTCTCAAGAAACTTGAAGTAAGTATCGCCTATTCTGTCTGGGCTGGATTAGGAACTATTCTAGTAGCTCTTATTGGGATTATTTGGTTTCGGGAATCTGCCACATTCATCAAACTTGTGTCGATCTCCTTAATCATCATCGGGGTAATTGGGATCAATGCAAGTCAATGAAGGAGGTAGGAGGCAGGGGGCAGGGGGCAGGGAGCAGGGGGCAGGGAGCAGGGGGCAGCACTTCGGCTACGCTCAGTGACCGGGGAGGGGAGGGGAGCAGGGGAGAGGGTTTGCAGATTTTATACAGCTTAGTATTGGCTGCTTTAGCTAAACATTACTTAGGTAGCGGTGAACGAATTGAATGGCGATCGAACCTTCTCCCACACCGGATGCTACCCGTTTAATTGAGCCATAGCGGACATCCCCGGCTGCGAAAATTCCGGGAATGTTGGTTTCTAATAAGAAAGGAGAGCGTTCTACAGACCAACCACGAGGAGATTTGCCATTATGCGCTAAGTCCGGCCCTGTGATGATAAATCCTTGAGCATCACGTTGAATAACGCCATCGAGCCAATCGGTTTTGGGGCTAGCACCGATGAAAATAAACAGCGATCGCGCAGACACGGTTTCGGTTAGTCCACTGTTAGTATGAGCGATCGTAATTGCTTCTAAATGTTCTTCTCCCTTCACTTCCACGACGGTGCAACCCGTGCAAACTTTGATATTTTCAGTTGCAGCAATTTGGTCAATCAAATATTGAGACATACTTGATGCTAGTGACTGACCCCGTACTAACATAATCACTTTGCTGGCATACTTAGAAAAATGCATTGCTGCCTGTCCAGCAGAGTTTGCCCCGCCTACCAAGTAAACCTCTTCGTTGGTGCAGGCGATCGCCTCAGTCATGGCAGCACCGTAATAAATTCCTGCTCCTGTAAGCTTCTCGGCTCCTGGAACCTTTAGCAAACGATAGGAAACGCCTGTTGCAACTAAAAGTGCATGGCAACTAATCTCGCTACCATCTGCTAATTGCAGAATCCGATAAGGATCTTCTAGTCGAATCCCAGTTACTACTTGAGGAGTGAGAATTTCTACTCCAAATCGCCGCGCTTGGGTGACTCCCCGCCTTGCCAAATCGTTGCCACTCAAGCCAATCGGAAACCCCAAATAGTTCTCAATCCGCGAACTCGTACCTGCTTGTCCTCCTGGCGCTTCCCGCTCAATTAAGACAGTACTCAATCCCTCAGAAGCGCCATAGACGGCGGCTGCCAGTCCGGCAGGCCCAGCACCGACGATCGCTAAGTCATAAAAGGGACGCTCTGCCTGAGTTTGCAGTCCAATTTTGGCGGCAATCTCTAAATTAGATGGTTGAATTAACCGGGAACCATCGGGAAACATCACTAAGGGTAATTGTTGTCTACAATCAGCTTGGGCGAATTCCACCAATTTTTCGGCATCCGGCTCCAGTTCAATATCTAACCACTTAAATGGAATCTGGTTACGTGCTAGGAAGTCTTTCACCTGATGTGAAAAAGGCGACCAGCGATTACCAATGACTCGAATGCCTTCAAAGGGTGGGCGAAATCCTGCTAGCCAGTCATCTAGCAAATCATCTAAAACCGGATATAATCTCTCTTCTGGTGGATTCCAAGGCTTGAGTAAGTAATAATCAAGTCTGGCACTATTAATTGATTTAATCGCAGCATCCGTATCTGCATAGGCCGTTAACAAGGCACGTTTCGCATCGGGAAAAATACTTTTTGCTCGTTCTAAGAACTCCACCCCTCCCATTTGGGGCATACGTTGATCCACTAGAAATAGAGCAACTGGTTCATTCCGCAATTTTAGTTGCTGCACCACATCCAGAGCCGCGATCCCGGAATCTGCCCGAACAATGCGGAAGCGATCGCCATACTGATGACGCAAGTCTCGTGACACCGCTTGCAATACTTCTGGATCGTCATCGACGGTTAAAATTGCTGGTTTCGCCATAACTACTGTTACTTAACAATTGCAGTGTCTAGCCGTTGTCTTCAAAAATTTGTCGTCAAAATATCTACTGTTTAACCAGTTGCTTTAAACGAAAGTATGCCTCTTCTGGTGTCAGCGGTTCCGATTTAGTTTCATTGGGTATATAAAATACCCAAGTATCAGGAAAGTAATGCACTACAAAGCTGGGAATCAAACCCAAGCTTAATGCTTGCTTGCCGAGTTTTTCAGTTTGTTCCTCTAAACTCAGTTGGTCGTGAAATGAGTGTTCAGCCATACTTTTGCATCTCCCTGTACTTTATTTGACCCTGGAAGAAGGTTCAAAACCAGTATTGCACGAATCACTTAAAGGTGATTTATCATGTTCCAGAATCAGCTTGAGAATATTTTGGTGGTAGACCTAAAATAATTTCAAATATACTTTCGTAGAGAATCATAAAACTATTTGGGTCATTCAGGGTAACTGAAATTGGATTGAATCAGGCAACAGGGCATTTCTTATCGAATTATAAGTAAGTATGCGATCGCTCTAGTAGTCTGCCAACCCAAAATTCCTATGTTTGGACTGGGAAAAGGGGAAAGGGGAAAGGGGAAAAAATTAAAACATGAGTCCCTTTACCCCTTACCCTTTACCCCGCTTGCGTTTCCTTGGCGAACTACTAGCTTGTATGAGTATAGTGGTGGACAAAGTACAAAGGAGCCATAAAGAAATGATGATTGCGTCACCGATGACTCGCTAACGCAACTCTACAAGAGGCACTCGCGTTCGCTATCGGTGACGCTAGCTTCCAAAGGAGTTGAAAGACGTATGTTGTCTCTCTGACTTGCCTCCAACTGTTGTCTTTTGGCACAAGCATTGCTGTTGCTTGTCTACCATCGCACCAACTTTAAAGAGAAAAGCTCAATTTCCCCAAAATCGCAATGCTTTTTTAAACCCCAATGGGAACAAATCTCTCCAATAGGCTAATTGTTGGCTGTAATGACTGCGCTTCAACAAATAGCGCACTTTGCTCATCAAAAGCAGTCCAATTTTGGTGATTAGATAAAGGCTCAGAAGCAACAATAACTTGGTTTGGCTGCTTGAGTTCATCATAAGACCAATAAAGAGTAGGTGCTTGTGTGCGATAAGCATAGCGAATTGCTGCAACTGCTTGACCATCACTGACAATTACATTGGTACTAAAGCTGGTGTCGTGTTCTGATGCCAACTTAGTCAATTTTTGAACTGTTTTACTTAATGCTGACAACAGAGTGCTGTCTGGAGAGGACTGCCATATTTCCACTAGTAGGGCGAAGATGTGTTCAGAGTCAGTCGTGCCCTTAATCAGGCGGTAAGTGGAATCAGAGAGGCTCTCACGTATTGGTCTACAAAGAGTTTGTTGAAAGTTTGATATCTCGCCATTATGCACAAACAAAAGTTTGCCACTACGAAATGGCTGACAATTGCTAATGTCGAGCGATTCACCTGTCCCAGCTAATCGGACATAGCCTACAGTACAACTGGATTGTACATAGTTGCTCAACTCTTCCAGATTCGGCTCGTTCCACAACGGGATAGTATTTCGGTAAATGAAGGGTTTACCCACTTCGTCGTACCAGCCTACACCTACTCCGTCTCCACAAACTACTCCTGATTTTAATTCCAAAGGACTGTAACTTTGTTTGTAGAGCGAATGCTCTTGTTTATACAGCAACTCATCTAAGAGGATGGCGTTACCAAGATAGCCAATTAATCTACACATAAAAAAACGATGTTGCTGAAAGAGTAAGAAAAATCAGTCACAAGCCCCGATAGAAATCGAACCTTTTAACTGGACGATTATTGCAAATCATTACTAATTTAACAATTATTGTTTATCTTGTGTATGTTTGATCTGTGACTTTAGTCATGGTTTTGTTGTCTTGCTAAAAATAGAGAACAGAAGCTAAAGTAATATTTATTCTTTACCTTTGTTTGAGCTTGATTTGTGAATTATGCCAAATAAAAAACACATTAATCTTAATCAAGGATGTTTCCTTAATCCCGCAAATAAACAGATAGTTGTTAATTTAGCCAGTGAAGATATTTTAAATTTAATTACGCAAGAATTAAAAAATCGTTACTCTCCAGAAACTCAAAAAAACCTACTTGAGGAGAGTTCAAAGTTATTACCTAATTTCGTATTTCAAGAATTATTACAACGCCAACAGCAGGTAGTAGATATTAACCCAGATACTTTAATTGTCGTTAGCTGTCAGATAGCAGAGGCAGAAGTCGATGATTTGGGATTTGATTTAAATGTCGAAGTATATTTTGTAGTTGGAGATACAAAAGGTCAAAACCATTTTCGGGCTAATCAAATAGTCCTTTGGTCGAATATATGGGGTGATGAAGAACAGCCTTTTGATTTAGAAGATGAACTAGGCGAACAATTCTGGACAAGTTATCAAATTCAGTTGCTTTTTGATCGAACAGAACAGCAAACAATTGAACTGGAACTCTCACAAATAGATGATTATGCCACGAGGTTAGAATTTTTTCCATCCCTAAAAAGATTTTTACCATCCATAGTTACCTTTACGGATAATGAATTATAAAAATTATTATCCGCACATACAGTGAATGTAAACTAATCTTTTACAGCAGAATTCAGGATTAAAACATGTTTTATATCTGGGTAACAGACGCGAGCTTGTGTACCTCATCAACTTGAAATATGCTGTATATTCACTGGGGATTTTATTTGTTGGAAGTTCTTTTTTAACAAGATGAAGTCTTCACTTCAATCCCTCTTATCTGCTCATTGTGGTTCGATAATTGAACCCATAAACAAAATGTTTCCCGTCTGATTATCCCTGATGGCGCAGAAGAAGGGACGATCGACAATCATTCGGAATGGTTCTGGTTCTTGTCTTGCAGATGTTGCTACTATTCCCACTGAAGTAGCCGCAGCCGCTTCAGTGCCTTCTTCGTTTACTTCAACAAAAGTTTTATGCTTAACTTGGCTAATAGCAAAATTTTTACCCATGTCAGAAAAATTGGCTTTGTTGCTGAAAGCCTCTCCCATACCTAAAGTTTTTAAAGCATCATTGAGTGTAATCTCGTAATCTGTTTTGAAGCGGGGTAGGCGAATAAACCCTTTTTGATTGTTGAACTGAGTCATCCATTTTTCCCAGTTCTCAACATTCAAGTCTTGATAAAATGCTTTGAGGTTGGAATTCTTTTTGGGTAAGAATATATAAAAACTTATCTTACCATCTTTCCCATAAGGTAAACTAACTGCCTGAAATTTTTCGCTTTCATAGTATTTATAATCACCCTTCTGTGACATCATTGGGTGTTGTTTTGGTCTGTTAGATGTGATGTAAAAAGGGTATGGAGCAGTTTCTTTCTTGTCAAACTCGTTACTCCAATTACCTTTAAAATATATGGCATTAATCAGAAACAATACCTGATTTTGTTCAATTTTTTCAACTATTTTAGTGATTTTACCGTTAGTATTTTCTTTGACCCAATTATTGATAATGCTAGATGCGGCGGCATCTTGAAAGTTTAAATTGCTGACTTTGGCTTGATAGAAGTCCTGGGTTCTCTTGAGAAAGTCTGGTGCAAAGCTAACCTTTTGATTTGCCCAAAGTGAGTTAGCAATTTTCAATTGCACTTTCGTATCCGAATTGTCTAAAAGCTGTTTTAATACCGCCGCGTAAGAAGAGTTGATTTCTGGTAGATTCATTCCCTGTAATTCTAGGGTTTTTGCCATTACTTGTTGAGTCGAGCCGCTAGCGCCGTTATAAGTCATAGCAAGAGCGATCGCAACACTCGAAGGTGAGATAAAAATATTCTTCTCACCTCGATCGTTTTTCAGAACTTCTGAAAATAGTTTGAAGCCAAACTTGTTGCTAGACTCAACAATTTTTGTATCAGTGTTGACTGTTTTTTTTTGCAATGGATTTTCTGGCTGAGGTAAACTAGATTGGGCAATGGCACTTTTATTACTATCGACTTGAGAACACCCTAATACACTGAATAGAACAACGCTTGCAGCGGCCAAAGCATAACGTCTGCCTAGACTAACACCGTAACGTCTTTGCAGGAAATTTTCTTTCGCATCACTCAATTTATGGCGATTCATTCTGCTACCTCACTTGCCAAAGATTCCCGATTTGTGCTCAGAGTTGACGCAGATACTGTGTCAATGATTAACTATTGCATTTACTCCAATAGAAAAATGGGACTGTTACAGTTTTCGTAACAGCAAATTAGTAGCTCAGAGTAATTAAATACAACTTGTGGAGTTGCTAATTCTTGATTGAGACGGCTATACAGACGACTTATAAAAAAATTTGATTTCTAAGAATTTTTATCTTTACGTATAAACGTATTGTAAGCTACGCGCTCGAAAAATAAGCACTTCTGTGAGGTTTTTATAGATCGAATCAAATTTATCAGAGGCTAGAAATCTCGTTCTCATGCTGCGTATGAGAACGAGAAAAACGCTGTAATTTTACACAGATATTTGTGCTAACTTATTTCAATTAATAGGTACACTCCACCAAGCTAAACTGTAGGGTTGAGTCGCTTCATTGAGCTTTTGACGAAATTGGACGCGGATTTTGTAATTGCCAGTAGCAGTAACGGGGCAGAAAATATGTTCTACACTATCAATTTGGCTGATTGAGGAGCAAACAGCACCAGCTTCCGAATTTTGAGCATCAGCTTTTACTAAGTAGAGATCGAGATTATTTAAACCGCGATCGCGAAAATTTTCGCCTACATCATATTGCTGGTTTTTATTTTTATCATTGAGTTCTACCAATCGATCCCAACTCAGGGTGACAGCAACAAAACTTCCCTGCTTTAACGGTTTTGCTAATATATAGTCAACAGATGCTCCAACATCAACTGTGCGATAATCCCAACCAATAGCCGGTACCGCAGCTGATGCTTGCCATTGACCAGCATTAAATTGCTGATAAGCGCGAAATACATTCAAATGACCCGCTCCCATTTGGGCATCTAAGGGAATCTTTGGATCTTTATAAGCATCAGAATCTAGCCAGTTTTGATTTTGCTTATCAATTAGCGTCCGAGTCATTCCCAACTTTAAGCCATCGCCGCTATCTAGAAGTTTGTCTGCTGAATTCAGCAACACAGCTTTCATCACTTGATGACGCCGAGAATCAATGCTCCAGTGGAGTTGTTTTGTCCGCATTTGTCGGTCTGCAAGTTCCTGCAACAGAGCAACGGTAGCTGTAACTTGAGGTGCGGCAAAACTAGTACCTGTAACCTTGTTCAATTTGCCATCTGGATTGAGCAAAGGAATATTATTACCAGGAGCAACTAAACTGATAGCGCGACGCCCATCAAGGTCAAATTCCTTTCCAGCTAGTCTTTGATTCACCCCTTGGTTAACACCCGCCAGATTAGCCACATCTACTTTGTTAAAAACTCCCCCTCGGCGGGATGAAAAAGCCACGTTGATTGCATTAAAATTATCTGTAGGAATAGGAATGCCGCCTTTGCCCTGGTTGCCTGCGATCGCATACAAAACATCATGAACGCGACTAGACCAGTCAACACATAAAGTTAATAAAGCATTGCCGTCTAAAGTAGCTTCCGGTCGAGGATCGCGGCTCAGAGGTTCCCCAAAGCTAAAGTTAATCGCACGGACATCGCCACTATTTTGGAGTGCTATGTGTTGTGCCGATAAACACTCTTCTGGCTGACCCATGTTTTTAGTCGAACCCACTGCTGATGAATACAATCGCGCTCCCGGCGCAACTCCTGGCAAAGCTTTGTCTTGACTCACCATCACACCAGCGACATTGTAGGCGTGGGGGTCAACACCACTATTAGACTTAGCTGGGCCATTGCGTAAGAAAACCGCTGCTAAAGATATGGCACGATTTTTAGACACTGCCTTATCCCACCCAAACATTCCCGGTCGACCAATTTCCACTTGACCAATAGCAATCTTGCGACCGATTAAATTATAAGGAGCTTGGTGTAGCTTCAAAGCATCAATACCGTTAGTTCCCAAAGCAGACTCTAAAGCCGAAGCCATTACCGGCGCACTCAGACAAGAAGCAGTTAATCCCCAAATTATCCAGGTTAGTTTTTTAGTCATTTGTTATTTGTCGTTGGTCATTTGTCATTTGTCATTTGTCATTGGTCATTGGTCATTTGTCATTTGTCAATAATTCTTCTTCCCCTGCTCCTACTTCGGCTACGCTCAGTGACCACCTGCCCCTCTGCTCCCCTACCTCCCCACTCCTCAAAAAGACCGGGATCAAACTTATGAGTCTTGCTCAATGCTTTGTTACAATGCTTACAGACGAGGACGCTTAAAAACCCACTAGCCATGACCCAAAACCTATCTCAAAAGCCCATTGTAATTTCTCCATCTATCCTATCAGCCGATTTTAGCCGTCTGGGCGACGAAATTCGCGCCGTAGACGCAGCCGGAGCAGATTGGATTCATGTTGATGTAATGGACGGTCGTTTTGTACCTAATATTACGATAGGCCCTCTGATTGTGGAGGCGATTCGTCCGGTTACGACCAAGCCCCTGGATGTCCATTTGATGATTGTGGAGCCAGAAAAGTATGTAGAAGGATTTGCTAAGGCGGGTGCTGATATTATCTCCGTACACTGCGAACATAATGCTTCTCCACATCTGCACCGCACCTTGGGGCAAATTAAAGAGCTTGGTAAGAAAGCTGGAGTTGTACTTAATCCTGGTAGCCCTCTAGAGCTAATTGAATACGTTCTAGATTTGTGCGATTTAGTACTAATTATGAGCGTCAACCCTGGTTTTGGTGGTCAAAGCTTTATCCCTGGTGTGTTACCCAAAATCCGCAAGCTACGCCAAATGTGTGATGAACGCGGTCTTGACCCCTGGATTGAAGTGGATGGAGGACTGAAGGCAAATAATACCTGGCAAGTTTTAGAAGCGGGAGCCAATGCGATCGTCGCCGGTTCAGCTGTGTTTAATGCTAAAGATTATGCTGAGGCTATTACAGCAATTCGCAACAGCAAGAGTCCTACTCCCGAATTAGCTAAGGTTTAATTCCTTTTTGAATTAACCAATTATTAAACATGGAAGTGAAAAGGAATTGTAGAGACGTAGCGGTACTACGTCTCTATAAGAGTTTGAGATTAATTTCACCAGATATCTATTATCCACAAAAAATAAGGTGGGCAATTTGCCTACCTTATTTCTTTTTATATACAGATAAAAAACTGAAAGCTATTCAAGTTTTGAGCTTCCAGTAGTGTTATATAAATTGAAAGTTTAGAAACCAAAGATAATCCCGGTTGGGAGGACTAGGATTACAATAGTTGAAAGAGAAGCGTATGAGCTACTAGTTCTACCAGCCAAGGACAACAATTTCACCGTCACTTTTCTATTTCCGTTCCTGGAATTGATGTTAAGCGTTTGCAATATTTAACTAAAGCAACATCAACCACAGGATAGAAAGTTTGATCGGCATTACTCGCACCGTCTGCAGTCAGTGAAAGCTGTGTAAAATTTGGCTTGGGGGAATCCACCTCCCCAAATTCTCTTTGCTCAGACTTCCTCAGAAAAAGAACCACCAGTAGTAACAGTTGAATTATTGGTCTTGGTCTAGGAGTTATTTACTCCATGAAATGCTGACTACTTTTGTAATCAGTTTGATTTATTTCATAGTTAGAACTAATCGTTGATTTTATTTTTTAAATTAACTTGCTTGCCAAATCACCTCTATTTTGGTTGAAGTTGTAGTTGTTATTAGTTTACCAATATCATTAGTATATATTTGCCATTTTGGCAGATTTTTGCTAAATTAATGAAATTAATGACTGCGATAGAAAACCTGCTATGCTATAAAATTTAAATTAGCATCGCAGGCTTTCAGATAATCAATCAACTTTAGAGCAGAATCTATTGATTCCAAATACTTTTTAATTGAATCCACAGGATTTCAAGGAAACGTCTTGAACATTTTCTGGTTTTAATGGCGATTTGCTCGATTGATGTTCGTTAATTTGCTGTGTCAATCTCTGGCTTAAACTCCCACCAAGGATTTATAAAAAAAGTTAGGTTTAAAAGCTCGCCCTCGTGGATGAAAAAATCCTTGTCTCACTCGGTCGGTGGAAACCCCACTCATATTGTGGGTGGCTGTATTTAATGCGTGAATTTTGAATTGATTCATGCTTTTTGCTTTCTAACTACTTCTAGATAAGCTAGGTCTTTAATTTTGCTTAAGCAGCTTGATGACACATTATTCTCAAACCGAGAATCATGAGTGGGTTTCAGCATTTTTAGATTTTCAGTTTGCTGTTGTTTTGTCCTATCGGCTTGAGAATTTTCTTTGAGCAATCGATTGTAGGTGCGATATGGAATGTAATGGAGAGGATTATAACCACCAAATCGCAGCATTAAAACACATGCCCAGGAATACTTTCCGGCAAGAATTGCTTCAACTACTTTGTCAAATTGTTGAGCTTTCACTGTCTTATCTAAGTTACTACTAATACCAGCAATGTCTTGATTCATCATAGTTCTAGTTATCCTGGATGAAGTAAACTATTTTCTTTTTTTGCGATTGTCGGTGTTTCAATTGAGGCGTACAGACTGCACTAGCCTTTTTGAAAAGGTTGAATTGCTTGTGGCAAATTATTAGCAATAGAGCGGTGTGAGATGTTTACAAAAGATAAAAATCCATCAGTAAATGAATTTTCTTGGTTCACACGCTTATATTTCTTACTACTGTTGAATTAGGCAATTTCCGGGAAGTTTGCATATTTTTTTAGACTAACAGAAAAAATATATTTATCTTTGAGCGGTACTAGCACCATTCGTATATATACTATTTTTTGTCGTTCGTGTCATCTGCTAATTTAGTCTATTTATAGGTTAAATTTACTGAATGTATTCAGATACTTACTTGTGGATTGTGCAGCTTTTAGTTTTGTCCCCTTTGGCTAATTTTTGAGGGGTGTTACCCCTCACCCGATATCATTTTAAAACCTTTATTATTATCGAGTAACTAGAAAATAGTACCATTAACTAGAATGTAAAACAACTCGATAAAAATATTAATAAATCGGTTGTAAAACCATTGCCAGCCATAGAATTGAGCTTATTATTTCAATAAGTTCAGTTGGACAATAATACTTATTAACCTGGTCTTGATTGGTTTGTAAAAGCTACAGCTTTAGCGGATATAAGGAAAATTGCCGTAAACTGAGCTTGGATATTTGATCGTGCTTGGATAGTCATCTTAAAATAGCCCAGACTTCAAATATAAGTTTTGACTAATAATATATATAGATAGTTCTAATGTTCGTTAGCGGAGTTAATAAAAATATCCGCAAACAAATACTTTTTTTCAAATATCAGTAGTCTAATTTTGTACAATATTAGAGAATTGGATAAGAGAGATAAAGCTAATTAAGAAAGAATATTATGAAGTTGATTTAGCAGTGATTTCTCTAATGTCTGAATATCTATAGAAATCCGTTTTGATTCCGAGAAATTATTTGCGTAGGCAGAGAACAGGGAACAGGGAAGTTTTTGCAAAAATTAAATGCGAGTCCTATAGCAGATTTAAAAAATTGAGATTACAAATGTAGTAAAAATTGGGCTAAATGGCGTACAAGATCAAAAATCAATATGCGATCGCCTTTATCTCTCCAGACAACTACACAATGAATTACTTGACAATGAGCTATCTAGGGGTTATAGTATGAGTCCAGCTTACTTAAAACTAGTCCTCACTGATAACGCTTCACATCCTCCAAGTTTGGGCTGCTTCTACTAAAGGCTGGTGAAATGCACCTGTGAAATTTACTGGCGTTAAGTTACGCAAGCTGTAGGGGTTTAAGCGTATGCACCAGTGTTGGCTAATCATTGCCAAACACAAAGTGCCACAATCCGATGAACTTTGCTGTTGAGTAAAGCAATAGGCACGTCATAACCTAGCTTTTGATTGTGAACGTAGTCTAGGAACTATCAGCAACATTTATAGCTAAAGCTAGTAATATTTGCATTTTTTGAAACATTAGTTTTATAATTCTCAATGCTTCAACTCTTACCATTACTGAAATTTTCCTTCGCTTCCGGAAACACTCGGAAAATAAAATCGCAAATCTAATAAGAGTAAGGGTTTTATGCCCTCATCCCCTAGACTTCTTGGCATTTGTAGGGAAAAGGGTAAGGGGAAAAGGGGAAAGGAACAATAAAAAACATCAGTCCCTTTTCCCGCCTCTTGCAAAAAAACCCCTTCTCCCATATTGGAAGAAGGGAAAGTAGAGAATTCGCTCCTCTCTTTGCCAATATGAGCGAACAGGGTGGTTTCATACGAAAAAAGAAAAATATATAAGTCTTGATTTTTCATGTGTAACGATAGATTTTGACCCCTCTCCAAACCTCTCCCCGTTGGCGTCAGCCTGCCGTTAGGCAAGCGGAGAGAGGCTTTGAAACCCATTTTTAGTTTTTCTCTCGTTGTATGAAACCACCTTGCTTTCCCAATATGAGCGAGGGGCTGAGGGTTAGGACAAAACTTATACAGTCAGAAGATTTCAGCTTAAGTTGACACCAATGACATCTACGTGTGTTGTATCAAAACGAGAACCGCTTTGATAGTCAATCAATTAATCACTAAGTAAATCCCCCAAATCGCCATTGGCCGCAGGTAAGTGCTAGCGCGGAAAGTACCAGTTGCGGTGATAGCTTCTGGCGTGCGAAATTGCAGACCATTTTCATAAATTTGCTGCACCACAGCTTGCGTCAACCTCAACGCTTCATCTTTCATTTTCATCTGCACGAGAAAAGCCGCCAGTCCAAAGTTTATCCCCGTCCAAACTTCTAAGGGATGAGTAGCTTGGGGATTTTCTGGTGAACCATCACGACGAACACCATTAGCAGCACCAAATTCACCATTACAGAATTTCAAAAAGCAAGCGTCATAAACTGTTTTCAGGGCAGAAAGGGCGCGATCGCTTGGTACAATATCAGGTAAATCCAGCAGACGGGCGTAGAATTGTCCGCACAATTGATCTGCCATTACCACATCGGAACCACTTTTACTATCTAGTCGGTAATATTCCCCATTCCAGAGTTTTTCTTGGTAAATAGGAAGAGATTGTTGTAACCAAGTTTCATAAGTGGATTTTTGCGCTGCCAACTCTGTTGTGTTACTTATCTGGTAAGTTAATAAAATATCGCTGATGGCGATCGCAGCTTCTAACGCCGCCAACCACAACCCACCACAATAGGCGCTAACACCTTGTAATCGCCAATCATCAAAAGTTTGGTCGGGTGCGCCAGAATTTTCCGGAATCCCATCGCCGTCGAGGTCAAAAGTTTTCAGGTAGTCGAGGGTTTGAACGATCGCATTCCAGCAATCTGCTAAGAATTCTACATCGTCAGCACCCGTGAGTAAAAAATCACGGTATACTTGCAAAACAAAATCACTACCTAAATCTTTCCATAAATTACAGTCTTGATAGCTGGTGTAGTTGGTTTTCTCCCAAACGTGTTCGTTCGGTGCGCCTAAATCGTGGGGTGTTGCACCGGCAACTTTGCGAACTGCAATCGGGCTTTCGGCCTTAATTGTCATGTAATAGCCAATGATTCGGGGAGTATCATCACCTTGAGGAATCGCCCGTGCAAATGCCCGAATTACCGACTTTTCTAATTCTGGAAACAGCATCAGCAGTGCAAAAGAGCCATACAACCGTACATCTAGACTTTCATACCAACGGTAATCTAAGCACTCCAGCACCGCAAACTGACCGATGGGGTCAAGTTCTGATGCAGCACTCCAGAGAGTACCGCCGCTGGTGAGGTCGTAAAGCTCATTAAATAGAGCCATTTTAAACCAGTTGGGTAAATCTTCCCGATCGAGAATCGGTTTTTGCCAACTTTGAATTTGCGATCGCCAGGTTTGGTATTCTTGTAATGCAGTGGATGCGATCGCCCAAGCGTTGTTGCCATTTTTACCAAAAAAATCTGTATATCTGCGGTAGTAGTTGACTCCAGCCGCAAATTCTGTGATTGGCAAATCCCAAGCGACAACAAAAGGAATTTCCAGAGTTTCGCCTGGTTGGAGAGTGAAACGGATTGCGATCGCAGACCCTAATTGTGTATTCTCTGTTGCTGGAGTCGTATCAACATAATTGGGCAAAGAGCCATCTTTAGCAAAACTTTGCCATACCTCATCACCCGTACCTTCAGGATTCCAGCGGCTATGATGAAATACTTCCACTTGGGGATGTTTCAGCGTCGCAATACACCAAGTTCCGTCACCTTCTTGCAAAGGTTCATTATTACCAACCCGACCTAAAACACAGCCAAACTTTTGTGTATTTTCAACTATTTGGTTGTAATTTCCTTGACTTTCGCCCCAGCGCGGCTGGTATTCGTAAACCGGACTACCATCATCGCGCACCCGCACTTCGGGGGATTTTAGAGCATTTGTAAACCAGCCGACCACATTTTGCCAAGTGAGCATAATGCTGAGAGTAATCGCTGTATCTGTCGGGTTGTGGGCATTCCAGAGGAATGTTGCCACAGGGTAGCTAGTTTCTTGGTAATTGCCTGCCCAGACAGGGGAAAATTGCTCACAAGTCAACTGTGCTTGAAATACATTTTCATATACAAACCAGCTACGTGGATATAGCGCGTGATAATTGCCTGTCCCCTCTGTGTTGGGAGTTGTCGGATACCATTGCCACCCTTTGAGAGTACCATCATCGGGCGCTTGGGTAGATAAAGCGTAGGCTTGGGAAGATGTGCTATTGGATTCAAACACACTGAACTGACAAGCGGGAACGTTTTTGAAGGTATGCTCGCCGCCGTCGATGTGCCACAAGTTAAAATCTCCCCGTGAAGAACGACCGATGCAACCTGCACCAAAGCCGCCTAAAGGCATACCATGCCAAGGGCCATCATCAATATTACTTGCATAGCGGACTGTATAAGGTTTATCCCAGCCTAAGCCGATGGGACGGCTCCAAGTGCAAGAGGGAATTTTCAAAGAGAGTTGATTTGTCATCGCCTAATGTTACAGCGTGCAGTTACGTGAATGAAGACTAGCGCGATGTGAGATTTTTCTCAAGTTGTTTGTAGCTAGCAGCCCAGGAAGAAAATATACATAACATCAAATCAAATTAGTGATTAAAATATTAATATTATATTTAAGTATTTAGCTTTGAGGTAATAATTCAGTTTGATAAACTTTAAGTTTTTCTGAACGGCTCAAAATATCACATTTTGCTATAGATTGAACAAGATTTATTTCTTTGTCTTTTAAGTAATGATAACATTGTGGCGGTCGAAAATCTGACCATTCTTCTCTTAATTGTTCAAGCTTAATCGGTGAATCAAAACTGAATGGTTTTTTAAAGAAAATAGCAAAACCTATTTGAGAGTTTTCGTAGTATTTTTGAAAGCATTCATAGCTAATTCCAGCCTTATCTTTAACAATTTCCCAAAGTTTTTTCGGCGGCATTTCAACAACTTTTTCTACTTCAAGCACTCCAACTAATGCCTGTTCAGGAGATGTCGCATAAACGAGGATCAGATCACCCTCATTTAAATAGCGAGGTCTGACACGACGAAACTCAACTTGCTTATCACCACCAAATATCATTCTTGCATACTTGTGGTGGATAGATAAAAGAAGTATATTTGGAGACATTAAACTCATTATTCTATAGTATTTGAAGTTCCTATATTATATAATATTTTAAAGTTTTCTACCGTTATTTTGGAAGATGATTGTACTGAAATATTGCGTCCTAACATCTTTTTAATATCTTCCAAAATTATTGGGCTTTTAAATAACTCCGTATCACTAAACTTGACAGCCATAATATCTTTATTTAGATCATTGTCAGCTATTTGTAAAATATCTTTGAAATTAAATACTCCAAGTCTTCTGAAGCGTCTATATAAGTCTTTAGGTTTCCCAATTACAATTTCGTCAAGTCGTGAACAAGCTCGAATAGCTTTTAGAGTATAAGAACTATTTTTTCCAGTACCAGATTTACTTACATACCATAAAATTCTACCTGGGGCTTGCATTGCACGTTTTGCACAGTAGTAAACTACTTCGCGTTTAAGAGCTATTTCTTCTTTAGATCCCCATAAAACTTCACTCGCCAATTCTTTATCAAACAAATCTTTAGCGAACCATGATTGAATGGGAATAATGAAGGTGGGAATTTCAGCATCAGCAATTTTAGCAGGATAAAGTATCCGCTCAATATCTGCCATAAGCTCTGTTTTACTAAGTAATTCTTGATTTGCTAAAATTTTTACAAATGGAAAATATTTTTCATAGCCTTTACCTGATTCTTGACATATATTAGAAATATATGAAGAAATATCTGCTGCATTCTGCATTATAGCTAAGTTAGCCCTTAACCATCCCTTTTCAGTTTTTATAAAACTATCTTCCTGAAGTGCAGCAATAGTTATATCTTCCAAGTATGTTTCATTTATTCTAGTAAATTGTCTTTCTTCACTAGCAGCGGTAGAAAAACACTTGAAGATACAACGACGTAACACAGTAGGCGTAAGCTTACTATCTCTGAAGCGAAAAACAGGAATTTTTAACTCGCCATTTTCTGATCTATCGTAAACTATTAAAGCTATTGGTTTTTCATATTTACGACCAACTGTAAAGCATTTAAATTGTTCTGTATTTGAAAGTAATTGGCGAATCTTTTTTCTAAAATCAGATTTTTTCTCACCTTGAGGATTGTCTAAAAATAAGTCAATTATAGAATCTATATCTCCACTGTGTATACGCTTTTCTTCTATATCAGTTCCAACTAAACGTTCAGGCTGATATTCGGTTTCTCTACGGAGTTCATCGAGCCTAATAATTAAATCAATAGGATGAATAATTAATAAATTAAATTCTTTATATATCTCTGTTTCAATTCCTAGTAATCGTTTATCACGTGTTACAAAAAAAGAAGTTTTTATACTGGAACTTATAACTCTTGCAATTTGCCGAAGGTCTGAATGATCGCTATCTTTCATATTTTCTGGAAAAAATCTACGTATAGCCTTACAGGCTTGATCAAATTCCTCTTGACTACAAGGAAGAAAAGTAAATTTACTGGTTAATTCACGTAATTTTTTCCGTTTTTTACTATCTTCATTCCTACTTATTTCATTATTAATTTCATTAGTAAGGCATAATTCCAGTTCTGATTTTAACCAATCGGCAATTAAAACTTTAGATTCTTTGCCTTCTTCATCAAAATTCTCATCATCTACTAAATCAAAGAAAATATTTGCATCTATTGCCACACAAATTCTAGATTCAGTTTTTTGATAAGCAAGAGTAGTTAATAAATCAGAATGACCATAATCAAACCACCATTCAGTGAGAATGCTGCCATACTTACTTTTTCCTGGCCTTTCATGGAGAGGAACAAAGCCAAGATACGCCCACATTCTATCTAGCTGATAGTCTCGACGACAGGATGCAAGAATACCGTATAGATGCTGAGTTCTTTTCCTTAAATCTTGGATAAGTAATTTTGTAATTCCTTTACCTCGCCACTCTTGAGCTACACAAAGATGTGTGAGTTTTACTCTAGAACAACGACGACTAATTCCGTAAAGGAGATACCCAACACAACCTACTTCTGAAGCTATACAGCCGAGAACAAAACCTTCGCCAGCAAGTCTACGGAAAGCTCCATAAGGTAATGCTCCAAGAGTTTTTGAATTGGCATCTCCTAAACGCATTATAGTTTCCAGATACTCGGAATCTGGGCTAATTTCTTGAATGCTAAACTTTAACGACTCCACTTTTACCATGTAAGTAACCTTTCTAAATCTCAGGATGTGCTTAATTTTTTTATAGTAATCCTATTTGATTTTTGAAAAGTCAAATTGATTGAAAGTTTGTCAGATAGAGTTTTAGTTATCAGTATACTTAGCAAAGTAGAAGTGGCATTACTACATCAGACTTCTAAGTTATTTATTATACTTGTTTTCAAAAATCCTGTTTGTAATAGTACAGTGTTTTTACTTAGAAAATTTCCAATTTTTGTAACAATTATTGTTTTAATTTTACAAATGGCGAGGGTATAACTTCCTTAATTATGTTAAGTGAAGGAGGATCGCTTACCTTGGGAACTCGGTACTTCAAACTCAGAACAGCAATATCCAAGATTAAAGTGTGAATCATGGTGAATAAAAAGCAAACACTTACTCTTTGAACTCAAAACTTCATACTCAGAACTTGGAAGTTTGAGATCCAAGGGTCTGCCGTAGCCCGCCCTTAGACATCGCTCCCGTAATTACTACTGAACTACAAGGTATAGAGCTTATCCCAGTCACTAAGACTTTAATATTGTGTTTTTACAGCGTGTTACTTAACTGCTACTTGAATTTTAAATTAGAGTTTTTAACTCTAGTGGGTAAATAGCTCGTTAATTTGGGTATTTTAAAGCACAGAGGTAATTTTCTCAATAGTTTTAACAAAACAAGATGACACAATACGCCCTTGTGGTTGAAATTGCTCAGAATGACAACAGTTTCGGCAGTCTGACTAAACCTATTGGTGATGCAGAGGCTGTGGTTAACACAGAAAAATTTTTGCTGGTGGTAGATGAGTTTGAGAAAGTATTTACAGTTTGTATAGATAAGGAAGAACGGCAGAGATTTATTGAACTACTAACTGGGGTAGTAGAAATTCATGATTCGCGGTTAGCAGTTGTAATTACTATGCGAGGTGATTTTCTTCAATCCTGTTTAGATAATCCTTCTCTAACTCACCTGATTCAAACCCCAGTAGTTGTGATACCGCCTTTAACTGGAGTTGATTTCAAGGAGACAATCGCCAAACCTGCCCAGCTTCAGGTTCATAGTGTTGAAGAAGCAGGAGCATTAAAAATTCTCCAAAATCCTCAACAGGAACCAGGGAGTTTGCCATTGTTAGAGTTTGCCTTAACTAAACTCTGGGAGAAACGCGAGCAAAAGAAATATCAACTTACCCAAGAAGAGTATGAGAACTTGGGAGGATTAACTGCGGTGTTAAATCTCCATGCAGAAAATGTTTATCACTACCAAGATTATCAGAAAGAATATCCAACTCAAGAACGCAGTCAGCAAGAAAAGGAATGGATTAAGCAGATTTTTCTGTGGTTAGTGGGAACGGGAGAGGGAGAAAAGGATACCCGACAGCGCCAACCAAAAGCCACATTATTAAATATTGCAGGTGATGATGCCAATCAATGGCAACAACTTAGTGAGTTGCTAGATGGTGAAACAGGATTGGTTAAGGGACGCTTATTAATTTCTGAAAAAGATGAAAAAGGAGAAGTCTGGATTGATTTAGCCCATGAAGCTTTAATTGAAAGTTGGCAGCAGTTTGCCCAGTGGCGACAACAAGACCGAGACTTGCGACCGTTGAACGAGACATTAGAAAATACCCGACGGGAATGGTTGAACGAAACGCCGGATGACAAATATTTTATCCAAAAGGGATTGCTGGCCCAAGTGAGAGATAGCTGGCAACAATTGCAGCCCGATTTGCAATCACCCCAACAAGATGAGGATTTTTACCAGCGTAGCAATGCCGATGACAAAGACCTGATTGCGGAGATGGAAAGGGCGCTTACTGAATCCCAGTTGCGAGAAAAAGCGGCTAGAGTAGACGATTTATTGCCCTTACAACCCCTGGATAGTCTAGTTTTGGCAATTCAAGCTATGGGGGAGAATCAAGAGAAACTACCCCAGCAGATTCTTGCATCAGTTCAGAACAGTTTGAATCGGGTAGTGAATAAAGCAAGAGTCTCGATTCCCTTCTGTGGTCATGAAGGTAATGTCTCTTCTGTGGCTATTAGCGCCGATGGGCAGACGATTGTCAGTGGCAGTGCTGACGGTATGGTGCGGTTGTGGAATTACCAAGGTCTTGCCTTAGCTGAACCTTTGCGCGGTCATCAGGGTAATGTCTCTTCTGTGGCTATTAGTGCCGATGGGCAGACGATTGTCAGTGGCGGTGCTGACGGTACTGTGCGGTTGTGGAATTACCAAGGTCTTGCCTTAGCTGAACCTTTGCGCGGTCATCAGGGTAATGTCTCTTCTGTGGCTATTAGTGCCGATGGGCAGACGATTGTCAGTGGCGGTGCTGACGGTACTGTGCGGTTGTGGAATTACCAAGGTCTTGCCTTAGCTGAACCTTTGCGCGGTCATCAGGGTAATGTCTCTTCTGTGGCTATTAGTGCCGATGGGCAGACGCTTGTCAGTGGCGGTGCTGACGGTACTGTGCGGTTGTGGAATTACCAAGGTCTTCTCTTAGCTGAACCTTTGCGCGGTCATCGGGGTAATGTCTCTTCTGTTGCCATCAGTGCCGATGGACAGACGATTGTCAGTGGCGGTGCTGACGGTACTGTGCGGTTGTGTAACCGCCAAGGTCTTCCCTTAGCTAAACCATTGCGTGGGGATAAAAATGATGTCTCTTCTGTCGCCATCAGTGCCGATGGGCAGACGATTGCTAGTGGTGGTGCCGACGGTATGGTGCGGTTGTGGAATTCCCAAGGTCTTCTCTTGGCTGAACCTTTGTATGGTCATGAGGGTAATGTCAGGTCTGTAGCCATTAGCGCCAATGGACAGACGATTGTCAGTGGCGGTGCTGATGGTACGGTGCGGTTGTGGAATCGCCAAGGTCTTTCCTTAGCTGAACCTTTGCACGGTCATGATGGTAATGTGAGGTCTGTGGCCATCAGCACCGATGGGCAGACGATTGTCAGTGGCAGTGATGGCGGCACTGTGCGGTTGTGGAATCGCCAAGGTCTTCCCTTTACTGAACCTTTGCGCGGCCATGAAGGCAATGTTAGGTCTGTCGCTATCAGCACTCATCGTCAAATAATTGTTAGTGGTAGTACTGACGGCACGGTGCGGTTTTGGAACCACCAAGGTCTTCCCTCAGCGAAACCTTTGCGCGGTCATAAGGGTTGGGTTTATTCTGTCGCCATTAGCACCGATGGTCAGACAATTATCAGTGGCGGTACTGACGGTACGGTGCAGTTGTGGAATCACCAAGGTCTTGCCTTAATTGAACCTTTGCGCGGTCATCAGGGTTGGGTCTATTCTGTCGCTATCAGTACCGATGGTCAGACGATTGTCAGCGGTGGTAGTGACGGTACAGTGCGTTTGTGGAACCTGCAAGGTCTTGCCTTAGCTGAACCTTTGTATGGTCATCAGGGTTATGTCAATTCTGTCGCCATCAGTGCCGATGGGCAGACGATTGTTAGTGGCGGTGATGACGGCACTGTGCGGTTGTGGAATCGTCAGGGTCTTGCCTTAGCTGAACCTTTGCACGGTCATCAGGGTTTTGTCAATTCTGTTGCCATTAGCGCTGATGGACAGACGATTGTTAGTGGCGGTACTGATGGCGCTGTGCGGTTGTGGAATCTGCAAGGTCTTCCCTTGGCTGAACCTTTGCGCGGTCATAAAGGTTGGGTTTATTCTGTTGCCATTAGCGCCGATGGGCAAACGATTGTTAGTGGCGGTGATGATGGCACTGTGCGGTTGTGGAACTTGCAAGGTCTTCCCTTGGCTGAACCTTTACGCGGTCATGAGGGTTGGATTTATTCTGTCGCCATTAGCGCCGATGGGCAGACGATTGTTAGCGGTGGTGAAGATGGCACTGTGCGGTTGTGGCGCGGTGACTGGCGTGCATGGTTGCAAGTCTGTTGTGACAGGTTACGTTACCATCCCGTCTTCACCAATCCGCAAACAGAGGAAGCAAAAGCTGCTTGTGAAACCTGCCAAAAATATGTTTGGAGTAAAGTCAGTGGGTAAAAAGACAGTATTGCTGTGCCTCTAAGAAGGTCTGTATTAAAGTCAATTGCAAACGGCTATCAAGGCAGTAAGTAAGGAAAGGAGAATACGAAAAAGAGACTTATTATTTTCTCCATTTAGGCTCAGAATTTCCGTTTTCTCCTTTAGAATTTGGAAGTTCATGCTCAAAACTCGGAACTTTATGTTTACAACTGCAACAGCCGAGATCCAAGGGTAAATTATGGTGAGTGAAAAGCTTAGGCGTAACCCGCACTTTGACAACGCTCACCTTTTGTCCTTGGAATTTTTATTGGTGTTATTGAAATTTAGTTTGTATATGTGGGCACTCTAAAATTAAGCAACATACTGGAGACTAATTTCTATGTCCACAGCCCCAATTAGTGCAACACTAGCGCAATCAGATAGAGATGCTGTGTTGCAAGCGATGTCTACGACAAGCCGCTTCGCGTCTACGCCACCATTAAAGACAAATTACCATTTTTGATTGATTTAAGTAACGAGGAGCGGAAAGCTTTACCCAAAATGGGAGATAAAAGCCGCGCTTTTGTCAGTAAAGCATTGGAGGTGGCGACACAGAACCCAGAGTTTTTACCGCGATCGTTTGACCTTAATGAGATGCGGAAAGACGTACAATTATTTGAAGCTTTGTATCCAGTACTGCTGTCTTTGTCGCAATTACAAGAGTTGCTAGACGATACATCTATAGCAGTGGGTAGTGAAGCTTATGCAGCCGCGTTGCAGGTATATAACTATGCCAAAGCTAGTGGACAAGGCGCTGGTTTAGATGGGGTAGTTGAGGAAATGGGGCAAAGGTTCGCCCGTAAATCTCGGAAATCCAAGCCTCAAGCCGCAGCATTGTAGAAAATAGCTCGGCAATTGCACTTCTGAGGTGCAATGTTGAGGTTCAGAACTCGGATGTTGGAGTAAATTGCTCGGCGTTCCGAGTTCCGAACTCGAAGTTTCAACCTCAGAACATGGAAGTTTGAGATCGGAACACGAAAATTGAAGCTATGAACAGCAACGTCCGAGATCCAAAGGTGAATGATGGAGAGTAAAAGGCGATCGCCTACCTTCAAAACTCGATACTCTAAATCCAGAACAGCAACATTCGAGATTCAAGAGTAAGGTGAATAAGTTTAAATGATGTCTTTCACCTTACCCATCAAAGATTCTGTGAACTGACCCCAGTATATCCGCAGGTCTCCATAGCGTTCGCGCGGATTTTCATCCATCGACTCAGCCTTACCGTATGCAATTATCAAAAGGGTTAAAGCTTCAATCGTCCTTTTTGCAGTTCTAATAGCTTCATCACTGGATACACCTCCTGGTGACCGTTCAGCAATGGAGCGAATAGGTTCCCACATTTCTCGATAGAAGCGATGTCGAGTGTTGAGTCGGATAACAACTTGACCGTTTAGATGCTGGATATCGATGAAGGTGTTACCAGGAAAGTCTACTGACTCAATCACAAAAGGTAGATCCTTAATGGACTCCAAGTATTCTTCCTGGGCTTTCTTGTCATCTCCAATTACGTCTTTTGCCAAATCACGTTTTATACGCTCTTGCTCAATCTGATCTCCAGGCCCCTTAGCACGGCTTTTGGGAAGAGTACGATTTGCTTTCTTTGTAGCTTTAACAATAGGAATATGTTCACCTTGGTGTGTTTGATTCTCCCTGACAAACTCGCCCCGTATTTCATCAAGTATTGCTCGAGCCTCACGAACATACTTTTTTAGAAGAGTAAAAATTTTAGCTCGAAGTTCATCATGCGGTTCTACACCCCGCTTTACATTCCGAACACCAAAGTAATCATCAAGGTCAGGCTTAAAGGCTACCTCAATGCCGAGAAAGCGGTCTTCTGGCTGTACACCTCGTGGAAATATTCTAGCTACATTTGTGTAATTAATCTCACGATCTAGGCGCACAAAGCTGATACAACCTTCGTTCTCTGGCACCCTAAGCTTTTTAGCAAGTTCGTCTCCGCCACTACCGGGTTCTCGCGCTACCTCTTTGGGATAAACCGTTACAGTGAGTTCTGCAAGTGATCCTCCAATTTCAATCCGCTCTTGATTAACAACTATGAAGGCAGGGAAATGCGTTTTGCGACTCGATTGGAAATTTTCTTGATTGTCTTGCTCACTAGGCTTGCTGATACGAGAGTAATGTTTTGTTAGTACCTTATCTGCCCAACTTCCTTCCATCAAAAACAAGGGGTCGTAAGGAATGAGCTTTGTTTCATTTACAGAAATCTTAATCCCACCGTGAAGAAAATAACGAAACATCCGAGATAGTTCTTTTTCAACTTCGATTCGCAGTGCTTGAGCATCTGGTGCTCGTCGCCCTTCTTCAAGACGATCAACCTTCGACCAAATCACCACAGTTCCAGAACTTTGAGGCAGCAGTGAGACCACATCTTCAGGAAGAGGTTTTAGATCCGGCATCTCAATACCTACAACTTCCCCTTTCTTTTCCTGTTCAATAGCATCATCTAGATCGAAATAAACATGCTGCCAAGGCTCTTCCTGTTGTGTACGACTCCACACATCAATTCGACATCCGTAGTTCAGTGCCGCCAATTTCGCTCCGACACCATACTTTCCAATGGTGTCCTTCTGCATATACCTTGTGGAGAAACCGATTTGCAAGTAGTAGGGCAGAATGTCTATACCCATACCGAATCCATCATCAACTATAACAATTCGGTTGATATGTTTTTTACCATACCTATTCTCTGTTTCATCTAGGCGTAGCAGGATATTGTTTGCATTTGCTTCCAGACTGTTATCAATTACCTCTCCTAATGCTGCTGCAAGGCTATAACCAGAGTCACGAAGCGACTTAAGTGCATGACCAGTAAGAACTACTGGAATCCGTTGTTTGATGTCAGGAGTATTCGTTTTTTTTATTACCATGAGATTTTCCTTTTTTCTTTGTATATTCCTAGTCTGTAGTGCATTGTCTATGCGCCAGAGTATTGAACGTCATCAATTGATTCTTCATCTAGTTAGCACCAAAAGACCTTCCTAATACAGAGCAAACCGCAAGGTATCAATATCTTTGGTATTGCAGAAGGGGCAGGGATGGTCGAAACCTAATAATCGAGCAGGGTGAATGGTATTCAGCAGATAAAATGAATTCTGAGCTGATGAAACCAGAAAGCTTCAAGGTAAAACGCGCGAAGCGAACTTCGACAGGGTTCCCAAACAAAGTGCGACGCACATCCCAGCAGAGGGTGTTTTGAGAGCCGACTTTGGACACAATGATCTGAGCGCCCGATATAAACAGGTGTTCCATTACTGATGAGAAGATAGGTTCCAATCACCTCACTAGGAATGATGGCATGCACCACTTCAGGAACAAATCTGAACGCAAACCGCCCAAAGCTTGTTGTTAAAAACGTGACATGCGCTGCCATCATCCTGCCTTCTGTTCAAAAAGAATAGATTGCGAAATCTCGCGTATCTTGTGCCGTGCCCGCTCTACGCTCCGGCGCGAAATACCACATGCTACGGCAGTTTCGGCAATACTTTCATCAACAAGCATCCCATCTAGGCAGCGAAGTATTTTTGGATCAAGTTGCTTAACAGCTTTCCGGATACTGAATTCAAGCTCGTATGCAATGCAGATGGCTTCTGGTGTTTCGTAATTACCTACTCCATACACTGAGTATGCAGTTAGCTTCTGGTAAAGAGCGCTACGTCGCGCCTGAGTTCGCAGAATGCTATATTTTGCGTTATTCAAAACGTCTTTGTAGAGAAAGAACTTAACATTTTTTGACTGGCGTTTGTAATTTAAAGCTAGGGAGAGTGCGTGTTCAGTAATCTCTGCCTCTTTAGTTCCTGGGGTGAGCCTTTGCAGGCGCGAGTATAAAACCTTAAGAACATCCCAGCGCACATCGCATGACGACAGTGTATTCATTAATTACTCCTTGTATGGTACTTTGCCACCCCTACCGGGTGCAGCTTCGTCCTGTTACACAATATACTGCACCGGAATCTGCGATTTTGCGCCATATTATTCACAATCCTCAATTTTATTAGTCTGGCTAGAGTGTCTGTCTCATTTTCAGTAATTCTCAAACCAAAGAAACAAAAGCTAGTAAGGAAAGAGGGAGAAGAAAATACTCTCAAGCTATTAAAGTCTACTACTCCCAGTAATATTTTTATTTCCTGCTTAACAATAATGGAGGTGAATTATGGATTAGCAATCAATCCCCAACGTGCCTTGAAAATTCAATCATTAATTGAAGAATTATTAGGTTCGATATAGACACCCAAAATATCTTGCAGTCTAATCCAGTAGTTTCGGACAGTGCGATCGCTCAACTTTATTTTTTGAGCGATCGCTTTTGTCGTACTTGCATCCATGCGCAGTAAAGAAAAAACTAGTGGAATAAGACACACCCAACTATACGATACAAGAGTTTTGGTCATAAGAAATAATAGAGCGTAGTTTCCCACCGCAGGCATCGCAACAAACTATATCATCCATCTATCTGCTTTTTTAGGCAGTATTCAGGATTTTTATTCATACTTGTTATTTCTAACGGTACAAGACAAAGAACTAAAAATGGTGCAATTTAAAAGTAGTGTAAATATGGTCAATTATGGACGCTGCCAAACGCCTTGCAACTTTAAATCGCATCCGCAAACTTAGCCGTCTGATGGATACATCAATACGTATCCCTTTAACAGGTTTTCGCATTGGCATAGACCCAATCATTGGTCTAGTTCCAGGTGCCGGTGATTTAATCAGTACAGCGTTTTCAGCTTACATTATATTTTTAGCTACTCGGTTTGGCATCCCGCGTCAAGACTTAGCCAAAATGATTTTTAATGTAGGTTTGGAAACAGTCGTTGGTACTGTGCCTTTAGTCGGTGATTTGTTCGATGCTTTCTATAAATCCAACATTCGGAATTTGGCAATTTTGGAGCAACATTTGACAGTAGTTGAACCAGAACTCAAAAAAGTGTCTGATGGACTTTATTCTCAAAAATTCAGCCAAATTTAACTAGGAAAAGAGCGTAGTTTGCGATCGCAGGCATCGCCATTGCACATTTACTATGTATTTTCTAGTACATTACTAGCCAGTTGTAGTGAAGCGATGACCGAGCGCTGTGGGGGGGCTGCTGAGTTCGTCTACAGCCTTGGGTCAACAACTGGCGATTTGCGTGTGTTCTGTTGATATCTCATTTAAACGGCAATTCAGAGATAAGTTATGCCAAATTGCCAAAACCTTTGAGCGTGGTATCGTCACTTCAACTTTTTCTTAAAGAAGTGGAAAGAATTGATGGGCGAACCTATCAGTTAAATTCAGCCTTGGTGTAATTGAAAATATTGTAGAGTATAGAATTGTCCTAAGTATTGCCCTACGCAACTCCCCCTATGACTACCGCACCCTTAAGCTGGGAAGAACTAGAAACCCTCACGGACTATCAAATAGATACCGTTAATGGTCTCACTAATGCTAGAGCCAGGTTGCGCTTGTTTGGTCAGCCGGAATCTGATGTGCGGGTAACGCTGTACCGCGATAACCACGCTTGGTGTCCTTACTGTCAAAAAGTTTGGTTATGGCTAGAGGAAAAACAGATCCCCTACCGCATCGAAAAAGTGACAATGTTCTGCTATGGGGAGAAAGAAAGTTGGTACAAACGTAAGGTACCATCAGGAATGCTCCCCGCGATCGAGCTAGATGGACGGATTATTAAGGAAAGCGATGACATTTTGATCGCTTTGGAAAAGGTATTTGCTCCATTGAACCAAGGGATGGAAGACCATAGGGTGCTTCCTCTACGGCAATTAGAACGACTTTTATTTAGAGCCTGGTGCGTTTGGCTATGCTCTAAAGCAGGTTCGTCTCAACAAGAACAACGCAACCGAGAACAATTTATCGGAGTGGTGGCTAGGGTAGAGTCGGCTCTGGGTAGCACCCCAAGCCCTTACTTTCTAGATAGCTTCGGCATCGTCGATGTTATTTTTACGCCATATCTCGAACGGATGAATGCCAGCCTTTACTACTACAAAGGCTACTCACTGCGGGAGGAAAACCCTCGTTTGAGTGCATGGTTTGCCGCAATGGAAAGCCGACCGACCTACTGCGGTACCCAGAGCGACTTTCACACCCATGCACATGATTTACCGCCCCAGATGGGAGGCTGTTGGGAAAACGGCGAAACCCAGATGCTTCTCAATAAAGCGCGGGTGGATAACGGCCCCTGGTTTGGACTACCAGATGTTACTTATCCAGAGCCGGAAAACTCCCGTATGGAAGCTCTTAAACGAATAATCGACCACCGGATCAATATTATCCGAGTCAACCCCTTAGATGATAAATTGTTCGATCGCGCGCTACGTTGTGCTTTAACACACATGATGACAGGGGAAGACTGTGTACCTCCATCGGGATCTGATGTTGCTCTGCGATATTTGCGCGATCGCATTAATGTACCACGAGATATGTCTATCTACGCAGCCAAGCGATTGAGGGAATCCCTGGAAAAAACCGCAGCCCTTGCGGGTGATGGGCAGCCAGCCCCCATTCCCATTAAGCATCGACGAGATCAAGACCCGTCTAACTTTGCCATCAAGTAGGATTTTAGATATTTATGCCTAACCGAATGGCAGCAACCATGTAGCGAAAGATATAGTCTAACAACTCAATATAATTACGAGCAGCTTCAAGAGAACAAGCCCAAACTGTCAAACCATGATCCCGAATTATGAATGCGGATATTTGCGGTGGAGTGGCGACAAAGCGTTGTTTAATATCATCAGCAATCTGGGCAACTTGGAAATGATTAACAAAAATTGGCACTATACAACAGGAATTTTCTTGCCAAACTCCCAAACCTTTGAGCATTTCTAGGGGTGGTAAAAGTAAACTATCACCTTCAACCAAACGAGAAACCAAATTGCTCTCAATAGAATGTATATGATAACAAACAAGTGATTTTGGAAACAGGCGGTAAACTAATTGATGAATAGCTGTTTCAGCTGAAGGTATCACCTGGGTGGCTGATGCTTCTATTTTGCCATCTGGAGCAATCAGAACAAAATCGTTGAGTAATAACTCACCCTTAGATTTACCACTAGCTGTAATCCAAAAACTACCATCAGCTAATCGAGCCGAGAGGTTGCCGGCAGTTCCTATCATCCAACCTTGTTGGTAAAAATACCGAGCAGTGGCAATTAGTTGCAAACGAGGATCTGGTAATGTTGGGTTTAACTCCATGATTTTGCTAAATAATCGCGGATTTGGAAAAAATCATTCCAAGGAATATAGGGTTTTTGGTGTTCATCTAAATATTCTGCTAAAGGAGAGCGTGCAAAGACAACAGAAGCTTGCAATCCCATATTTAAGTCGGTAATGGAGTCACCAATCGCGATCTTTTCATCGGCTGGGTACCGATCCATAACTTGCACCTTAGCGATCAGTTCCGTATCTCCTTCGTATTCAGAATTTACTTTTAAATAAGCACTGCTAATATCGACATCTACAGCATAAACTTTCTCTATTCTATGCACTATCCTATCCAAAACAACCTCTACCATTCCCCGTAGTCCCCCAGAAATTACTATTAATGAAACTCCTTGAAACTCCAGAAAATCCAAAAATTCTATAAACCCAGGACGTATCAATTGAGGTTTAGTAAATTCCAGAATTTCTGGATAACTTGCAGATGGAATTGATTGCAGAATTTCCTTGACTCCTTCTCGCAGTGTCAGCCTTTTTGCATACATTTCAGGCAGTAGTTTTGCAGAAAGTACTGGTGCAAACTTTTTGAGAACCGCGACAAAGGTTTCATCAACTGTAATAGTGCCATCAAAGTCACAAAAAACAATCCGCTTCATACTAATTTGTAATTCGTAATTCGTAATTCGTAATTTTTGATAATTTGGAATTGAGCGAAGAAAGATAGAAGGCAGAAAATACATTTTTAACCTCTGCGGAACGGGTTTAAAGCCTCTAAATTTAGGCGTTGCATAATAGAGGGATGAATCCAGCATAAGTACTATGCAATGTTTAT
>NZ_JAVRCK010000030.1:0-87570 GCF_034530815.1 Nostoc sp. DedSLP03 | reverse complement strand
GGCTGGAGGCAGAGCCTCTAATAAGCCATTCCCAGTCTCCGACTGGGAACGAGAAAATACATCGGGGGAATTAAGGGGGATAATTTGACTTGTGTGTACACCGTAGCTCCTACAAGGAGAGGGGAGTTTAGCTCTCCCAACGCTAGTAGGGAAGGGGGCTGGGGGATTAGGTTTTTGATTACTGAATCGATGCTTTAGCAACTATATAACCCAACTCTTCTAGCTTTTCTAAGACCTTAGTTGCACTTTGAGCAACGCTTTCGTGGTTAGTTTTACATTCGACTTCAGGGCAGAGTGGTATTTCATAAGGATCGTCAATACCAGTAAAGTGCTTAATTTCTCCTGCTCTTGCTTTTTTATATAACCCTTTTACGTCTCGCTGTTCACAAACTGCCAATGATGCGTTGACGTAAACTTCAATGAAAAATGGAGTCATTTGGCGCACTTCTTCCCGAATTTCGCGATACGGTGAAATTGCCGAAACCAATACAATGACATTATTTCTGGCAAGAAGTTGAGCTACAAAGCCAATGCGACGAATATTCTCTTTTCGATCCTCTTTACTGAAACCCAATCCTTTGCATAGGTTTTGACGTACCGCATCACCGTCTAGAACTTCAACTCTGTATCCCTGTATCCGCAGTTCTTTCTCCACGAATTGACAGATAGTAGTTTTACCTGCACCACTCAAACCAGTGAACCATACTGTCACACCACACTCTTGTTGTCTCATCCTACTTTCGTCGTAAATTTTAAATGGCACACTAAAAAAGCTTTTTTAGATAATTGTGAGTCAAATAGTAATTTTATTTTTATAATCCTTTTTTAGCAGGAATTTCAGGAATTGCAAGGTACCCTATGTCAACCTTGCTACTTTTACCTCTACTGATTTCGAGTGAAAAATCGTATAGTTATACGTATTTAGGCTAAATATTTAATACGAAGGATGGCGATGTATACGACGGGCTACATCTACGCATTTTCTCTACCCTAACAACGTAATTTGCCGTTATAGTAACAAAACTTGTCGATCGAGTTTTTAAATGATTGAAGTTTTAACTAATTTTTACATTCAGTATATATACAGTTTATTTTTAAATAAAAAAGTCTTTATTATAACAGTAGATTACCAAACAATATTTACCGCTAGGACATTATAAAAAACTAAGTTCAAAATATCTGCAAAGTTAGATCCAGTGCAGCTTTATGGCGGCGCGACCTATTTTCTGGAGTCGATTCCTTTAGGTACTGTTTCTGGTACAAGCTTGTTTATTGACAATGATGGCACGCTTAGTGGTCTGTGTCATCAATTCTGAGAGTTTCGTAGTGAACGATTTATCAGTCAATTTCAAGGGTATTAGCCCTAACTACAAACTTTCACAACTCATCAAAATTAATGACATGAACTACTAGTACACTTTGGCATAAATTTGTTCACCTTTAACCAGCTGCTTTGAGCAACTTGTCTGCTTAATTAAGGTGATAGCTGGCTTTACGCCATGCTGTACTAGTGCTTTGTGCCAGTAATTTTCGAGGTTCGTAGTTGGTAATTAACCACTCAATTTTAAGGGCTAGAGCCACTGAGTATGTTTTGTATTTAACTAAGTCTAAAGTTCTTCAACAAAATTTGAAATTTAATTCAACTTATTTATGTTGTCCACTTTTCCTACTACTGCGCCAGAAGAGAATAACTTAATTCAATGTGATGCCGATGGGGGATTTATCTCTTGGCTAAGTCAAACCGGAGGTTCAATTGCCATCACCACCTACCAAGCTGGAAAACTGGCACTAGTAGGCTGGAATGGGGAACAGATAACCATGCTGTTACGCCAATTTTCTAAACCAATGGGATTGGCAGTGAATGGTTCACGACTGGCGCTGGCTACCCATCACGAAGTCTGTTTATTAGCCAATGCCCCCGCCTTAGCTTATGAGTTTTTAGAAGACCAGCCCGGACGCTACGATGCCCTTTATCTGCCACGGATGACATATTTTACAGGCGACCTTAATATTCACGACCTGGAATTTGGCAGAGAAGGGCTGTGGATCGTCAACACTCGCTTTTCGTGTCTTTCTGCTTTGAGTCCAGACTTTAGCTTTGTACCGCGCTGGCATCCGAAATTTATTTCTGAAGTAGTGCCAGAAGACCGATGTCACCTGAATGGATTAGCGATGGTGGATGGCAAACCCAAGTATGTGACTGCCCTCGGTGCGACAGATACCGTCGGAGGATGGCGGTCGGGCAAAGCCAACGGTGGAGTCGTAGTAGAAGTAGAGAGCAATGAAATTATTGTAAATGGATTATCAATGCCCCATTCTCCAATTTGGCATGACGGGTTTTTGTGGTTACTCAACTCTGGCGCAGGAGAAATTTGGCGCATTCATCCAGAATCAGGAGACCAACAAGTAGTTTGTGTACTCCCTGGATTTCTGCGGGGGTTGTGCTGCGTAGGATATTACGCCCTAGTCGGACTATGCCAGATTCGGGAACGGCATATTTTCGGAGGGTTGCCCATAACCCAACGGTTTGAGAAGTTGCTCTGTGGTGTGGCAGTCGTGGATTTACGAAATGGGCAACAGGTGGGAATGCTGAAGTTCACCGCAGGCTGTCAAGAACTTTATGATGTACAGTTTCTTGCTGGTGTACAGCGTCTGATGGTTTTGAATCAGGAACGAAAAGAAATCCGCCAAGCATTTACTGCACCAGAGTTGAATTATTGGCTGCGACCGAGTGCAGTGATTCCTAATGACTAAAGAATCTAGTTTAATCAGACCGTAATTGTTGAAATCAAATTTTTAGTTTTTTCAGAGGTTTTTTCATGACTGAATTTAAAGCCAATACTTACACCAACAATAATCAATCTAATTCCACAGTAGCAATAGATTCAAACGGAGATTTTATTATCTCCTGGCAAAGTTCAGGTCAAGATGGGTCTGGCTTAGGGATATATGCTCAACGCTACAACAATGCTGGGGAAGCTATTGGGAGCGAATTTCAGGTCAATACATCCACCAACAACGATCAATCTAACCCCACAGTAGCGATAGATACAAATGGGGACTTTGTTATCTCCTGGCAAAGTTCAGGTCAAGATGGTTCTGGCTTGGGGATATATGCCCAACGCTACAGTAGTGCTGGGGTAGCTATTGGGGGCGAATTTCAGGTCAATATCTCTACCAACAACGATCAGTCTAACCCCACATTAGCGATGGATGCCAATGGGAACTTTGTCATTTCATGGCAAAGCAGTGGTCAGGACGGGTCTGGCTTTGGGGTATATGCCCAACGCTACAGTAGTGCTGGAGTAGCTATTGGGAACGAATTTCAGGTCAATACTTCCACCAACTACTCTCAATATAATCCCACAGTAGCGATGGATGCCACTGGGGACTTTGTTATTTCCTGGCAAAGCTATTATCAAGACGGGTCTTACTTGGGTATATATGCCCAACGCTACAGTAGTGCTGGAATTCCTCAAGGAAGTGAATTTCTGGTCAATAGCCATACCGAGAGCTTTCAAAGTAACCCCACGGTAGCGATGGATGGAGCGGGGGACTTTGTCATTTCCTGGCAAAGCTATGGTCAGGACGGGTCTGGCTATGGCATATATGCCCAACGCTACAACACTTCTGGGGTAGCTGTTGGGGGCGAATTTAAAGTCAATACCACTACCACTGGCAATCAATTAAACTCCACAGTAGCGATGGATGCATATGGGGGCTTTATCATTTCCTGGACTAGTGATAGTCAGGATGGCTCTATGGATGGCATATATGCCCAACGCTACAACACTTCTGGGGTAGCTGTTGGGGGCGAATTCCAGGTCAATACCTACACCAATAACTCTCAAAATAACCCCGCAGTAGCGATGGATGGCACTGGGGACTTTGTTATTTCCTGGCAAAGTTCAGGTCAAGATGGGTCTGGATTGGGGATATATGCACAACTAAACAATAACAGGGGGGTTCCTCCGACAATCACTTCTGGTTCTGCCTCTGCCCTGACATACGTTGAGAACGCGACTACAGCCATCGACTCAGGCATCACTGTCAGCGACACAGACTCCCCCAATCTGGCTAGTGCCACCGTCAGGATTACCAGTGGTTTTGTCTCTGCTGAAGACATCCTTGCCTTCACCAACCAAAATGGGATTACCGGCAGCTACAACAGCAGTACAGGAGTCTTAACCTTAATCGGCAGTGCCAGCATTGCTAACTATCAAACCGCACTGCGTTCCATTACTTATACCAATAACAGTGATAACCCCAGTACTACACCTCGTACCATCAGCTTTATAGTTAATGATGGGACTGCTAATAGTACTGCCGTTACTCGGAATATTAATATTACGTCAGTAAATGATGTAGCCATCGCTACTGCCACGAGTTCTGCCTTATCATATACCGAGAGCGCAACTACAGTACTTGACTCAGGCATTACCGTCAGCGATGTAGACTCCCCCAACCTGGCTAGTGCCACCGTCAGCATTACCACTGGTTTTGCCTCTGGCGAAGACATCCTCGCTTTCACCAACCAAAATGGGATTATCGGCAACTACAACAGCAGCACAGGTGTTTTAACCTTAATCGGCAGTTCCACCGTTGCTAATTATCAAACCGCACTACGTTCCATTACTTATACCAATAACAGTGATAACCCCAGTACTACACCTCGTACCATCAGCTTTATAGTTAATGATGGGACTGCTAATAGTACTGCCGTTACCCGGAATATTAATATTACGGCAGTGAATGATGCACCTGTTGCTACTGCCACCAACTCTGCCCTGGCATACACTGAGAACGCCACTACAGCTATCGACTCAGGTATCACCGTCAGTGACACAGACTCCTCCAACCTAGCTAGTGCCACCGTCAAGATTACCAGTGGTTTTGTCTCTGCTGAAGACATCCTCGCCTTCACTAACCAAAATGGGATTACGGGCAGCTACAACAGCACCACAGGTGTTTTAACCTTAACTGGCAGTGCCACCGTTGCTAATTATCAAACCGCACTGCAATCTATTACTTATACCAACAGTAGCGACAATCCCAGTACTACACCTCGTACCGTCAGCTTTGTCATCAATGATGGGACTGCTAATAGTGCCACAGTTACCCGCAATATTAATATTACGGCGGTGAATGATGCTCCCATTGCTGTTAACGACAAAATCACCACAAACAAAAACACACCCGTTATCATTAGCGCTACTAATCTGTTAAGCAATGATACAGATGTTGATGTCAGTGACGTATTGAGCATTACTGGCTTCACCCAACCCAGCCAAGGAAGCTTAGTTAACAACAACAACGGTACTTACACTTATACGCCTGGCCAAAACTATTATGGCTCTGACGGCTTTACTTACACCATAAGTGATGGGCATGGAGGCAGTAGCACTGCTACTGTTAACTTGACCATTAGTGAAATCACCCCTCCGATTAATGGCACTTCAGGTGCAGATAAGCTGACTGGTACAGTGAACAGCGATAGCATCTCAGGATTGCTAGGCAATGACACGCTCCAAGGATTAGGTGATAGTGACACACTTGATGGCGGTGATGGCAATGATTCCTTAGATGGTGGTACAGGAACTGATAGCCTCATCGGTGGTAAAGGCAATGATACTTATATTGTGGACAGCATCGACGACACCATTACTGAAGGCTTAAATGCGGGCACAGATTTAGTCAAGTCTTCGGTGAGTTGGGTGTTGGGAGTTAACCTGGAAAACTTAACTCTGATTGGAACCGACGCAATAAATGGTACTGGTAACAGCCTTAATAATATTCTGACCGGAAATACTAGTGCTAACATCTTGAGCGGAGAAGTTGGCAATGACACCTTATTAGGTGATGCAGGCAATGACACATTATTGGGCGGTGTAGGCAACGACATCTTGGATGGAGGTACAGGAGCTGATAGTCTTAATGGTGGAGTCGGCAATGACACTTATATCGTAGACAACCTCGGTGATACGATTACTGAAGGCTTAAATGCAGGCACAGATTTAGTTAAGTCTTCGGTGAGTTTTGTGTTAGCAGATAACGTGGAGAACTTGACCCTGACTGGAACCGGAGCAATAGATGGTACTGGTAACAGCCTTAATAACATCCTGATTGGAAATACTGGTGCTAATAAGTTGAGCGGAGGAGATGGTAACGATAGTCTCTTTGGTAGCTCAGGCAATGACACATTATTGGGCGGTGCAGGTAATGACACCTTGGATGGAGGTTTAGGAACTGACAGTTTTGATGGTGGAGCCGGCAATGACATTTATACTGTAGATAACCTGAACGATTCTATTACTGAAGGCTTGAATGCAGGCATAGATTTAGTTAAGTCTTCGGTGAGTTTTGTGTTAGCAGATAACGTGGAAAACTTGACCCTGACTGGAACCGGAGCAATAGATGGTACTGGTAACAGCCTTAATAACATCCTGATTGGAAATACTGGTGCTAATAAGTTGAGCGGAGGAGATGGTAACGATAGCCTCTTTGGTAGTTCAGGTAATGACAGTTTGTTAGGCGGTGCAGGCGATGATACTTTGGATGGAGGTGCAGGGATTGATACTCTCAATGGTGGAGCCGGTAATGACATCTACACTGTAGACAATGTTAGCGATATTATTACCGAAGGCTTAAATTCAGGCACAGATTTAGTCAAGTCTGCTGTGAATTGGGTATTAGGAGAGAACTTTGAGAACTTGACCCTGACTGGAAGCGCGACAATTGGTACTGGTAACAGCCTTGATAATATCCTGGTCGGAAATGCTGCTGCGAACACCTTGAGCGGAGGAGATGGTAACGATAGCCTTTTTGGTAGCTCAGGCAATGACACCTTGTTGGGTGGTACAGGCGATGACATCTTGGATGGAGGTACAGGAATTGATAGTCTCAATGGTGGAGTCGGCAATGACACTTATATCGTAGACAATATTAGCGATATTATTGTTGAAGGCTTAAATGCAGGCACAGATTTAGTTAACTCTTCGGTAAATTGGGTCTTGGGAGATAACCTAGAGAATTTGACTCTGATTGGAACTGGGGCAATCACTGCTACTGGTAACGGTCTTAATAACATCCTGATTGGAAATACTGGTGCTAATACGTTATCAGGAGGAGATGGTAATGATAACCTCTTTGGTGGTTCAAGTAATGACAGCTTATTAGGTGGCGCAGGAAACGATAGCCTCTTTGGTGGAATTGGTAAAGATACGCTGACTGGTGGAGCTGGACAAGATAGCTTATATCTGACTGATACCCGCACTGGAGGCTATGATACTATTACTGATTTTACTGTTGGAGATGATACTATCTTCATTTCTAAGGCGGAATTCGGGCTAACCCAATCTCAGGATACGACACTCGATTCGGGCTTATTCCGACTTGGTACGATGGCAACAGCTGCAAGCGATCGCTTCATCTACAATCAAAGTACGGGTAATCTATTCTTTGATAAAGATGGATTGGGTGGTACAGCGCAAGTTCAAATAGCCCAGTTATCGAATAAAGCACTGCTTAGTAGTACAAATATTACTGTGATTGCTTAACTAAAGCTAACTATAGCTAACTATAGCTAGCATTAGTAAATTACCCAGTAAGAGACAGATCAACTCTTGCTGGGTAATTTGTCATAAATACACACTTGAGCGCAACACAACTGCAAATTTTTAACTTTCTTCTTGGGGATAACCATTTTTCTCGCGTTTGAGGCTTTCTTCTAAGGCTTGAATTTGTTCGCGTCTAGCTTCCAACTCTAAGGAACGCCGCGCTAAGTCTTGATTTTGTAATGTTAGAGATTGTCGCCAATGTTCTGCTCGTTCGGCTTCGTGCTGCAAAAATTCCGGGGTAATGCCGATGGTGAGGTAGTTTTGTACCAGGTGGAGTACCCAGTTGGTGGCGTCTTCTAGTCTTTCAATGTCGCCTGTAGGGGAAAGTTCTACTAGAACAAGCAAGTTCTCACTCATGATCTTTCCCTTTCCCAGCAGAATGAAAGCTTCTTCGGGAATTATCGCCCACAAGTTATCAGCTTCTTGACGCGCCAACAAGCGTAACTGGTGCTGGTCTAAAAAATCATTTTTACGCACCTGGGCTAGATATAGCATGAGGGTCGCTTCGCTCCAATTCAAAATTCAAAATTCAAAATTCAAAAAAATTTAATAAAAAAATAAGTGCCAGAATGGATATTTGGATCTTGTTAATTGGTAATGGGTAATTGGGAATTATTAACACTTCCATTACCCATTACAGTTATCCTAAGCCACGCAGACTATGCCTACGATAACCCCTTGAGGCGATCGCGCAAAATTTCTGCTTGCTTCTGTGCTTCTGCTAAGGCGTCACGCGCCCCCTGTACCACGTCGGGTCTAGCTTTATCTACGAAACTAGGATTGTTTAATCTGGTACTCAAGGATTGAACTTCTGCTTCAGCTTTACTCAAGCTTTTTTCTAGCTTGGCACGCACAGCTTCAATATCTACCACACCGCTTAGAGGAATTAGCACTTGTATTGTACCAATTACACCTGCGATCGCATTTTCTGGTTCTTGTGGTTGTTCTAATTCTTTCTGCGGAAACAACTCTCTCCATAACTTTTGTCTAGCTTGAGCAGTGAGTAAATTTTGGCTAACAAACCACGCTGTGTAACCAAAACCAACTAGTTCAAAGAAAGTTCCAACGATGGGAATTTCATCAATGGCATTCCCCACAGCTAAACCCAATCTACCAAAGACAATGGCCACAATAATTAAGCCAATTGTCTTCAAACCCCTCTGAGGTTTTTTCGCAGCAACAGTTTGGTTTTCTTGCTTGTCAGCGATGGTTAAAGTCTCAACCTTCGCCAAATCTTTAATATAAGACTGTCCAGCAGTGAGAATTTCCCGCTCTTTTTGGCTTTCAGTTTGCAAATTCGCTGTTACTTTTACGCCTGGTTTAATATCCGCTTCCGCCCGCAAATTCCGAATTGTGCGGATAGTAGCAATCAGTAATTCAAACTGTTCTTCTAAAGCTGAATCAATCAAGTTTACATCTATCTGAGGATAGATTTGTAATGGTAAAGTTTGCGGTGAATCTGCTGGTTGTTGAGTGAGAGTCTGCCAGATTTCTTCGGTAATATGAGGCATGAAGGGATGAAGCAGTTTCATAATTCCTTCTAGTATGTAGCCGAGGGTTTGTTGTGCTACCCGCCGCGATACTGGATCGGCATCTGCTTGCAATCTCGATTTCACTAGTTCAATATATTGATCGCAGAAATTACCCCAAATAAACTCGTAGAGTCCTTTTGCAGCTTCCCCTAAACCGTAATTATCAATGTAATTGGTGGTTTCTTTGACAACTTGATGATATCGCGAGATAATCCAGCGATCGCTCAATTCGGTGGCTACTGGATTTCCCAATTGTTGCGGCGTTTGTCCATCCAAATTCATCATCACAAACCGGGCAGCATTCCACAACTTATTTGCAAAGTTGCGCGATGCCTCAACCGATGCCGATTCATCCTTTTTGCGATCGTATTCTAAGCGGATATCTTGACCAGCACCAGCCACTTCTCTAATTAAGGTATACCGCAGGGCATCAGTACCATACTTGTCAATTAATAACAACGGGTCAATACCATTACCTTTGGTCTTTGACATCTTCTGACCTTTTTCATCCAGCACTAAGCCGTGGATGTAAACCGTTTGGAAAGGCATTTGCTGCGTAAAATGCCCAGCCATCATTGTCATTCTGGCTACCCAGAAAAAGATGATATCAAAGCCTGTTACCAAAGTGGTAGTCGGGTAGTAAGTTGCTAAATCTTGAGTTTGTTCCGGCCAGCCCAAAGTCGAAAATGGCCAGAGTCCAGAAGAAAACCAAGTATCTAGCACATCTGGGTCTTGTTCTAACTTGACATTTTCGCCAAATTGTGATTTAGCTTTTTCCCAAGCTTCGGTTTCCGATTTCGCTACTACAAACGGCGTGTTATCGGTAATTTGTCCATCCGTTTCACTGACAGCGTACCAAGCCGGAATTTGGTGTCCCCACCATAATTGACGAGAAATACACCAATCAGTGAGTTTTACTAGCCAATCACGATAGACCTTTGTCCAGCGTTGAGGAACAAACTCTGGAGAAGTTTGCTGGTCGAGGAATTCGAGAGTTTGGTCAGCTAGCGGGCGAATTTTGACGAACCACTGAGTCGAGAGGAGGGGTTCAATAGGTACTTTACCGCGATCGCTGTAGGGAACGGTATGCTTATAATCTTCGATCTTCACCAAAAAGCCATCTGCTTCTAGGCGAGAAACCACATTTTTTCTAGCGACAAAGCGGTCTTGTCCTTGAAATTCCTCAGCGTTGGCGTTGAGAGTGCCGTCTTTATTCATAATGTTAATGAACGGCAGATTGTGACGCTTACCCATCTCAAAATCGTTCGGGTCATGGGCGGGAGTTATCTTCACGCAACCTGTGCCAAAAGTGGGGTCAACATATTCATCGCCAATGATCGGAATTTCTCGTTGTAGAATGGGCAGAGTGAGAGTTTTGCCAATGAGATGTTTGTAGCGATCGTCATTGGGATTAACCGCTACAGCCGTATCACCCAGCATCGTTTCTGGTCGAGTTGTCGCCACCTCTACAAAACCGGAACCATCGGTGAGGGGATAGCGGAAGTGCCAGAGATTTCCATTCACCTCTTGATTTTCTACTTCCACATCAGACACCGCCGACCCAGAAGCGGGACACCAGTTAACTAAATATTCACCACGATAAATTAAGCCTTCCTCGTAAAGGCGAGTAAATGCTTCCACAACAGCTTTGGATAAACCCTCATCCAGAGTAAACCTTTCCCGTGACCAGTCCACCGAGACACCCAAGCGGCGTAGCTGATTCAGAATCGTTCCCTCAGACTCCGCTTTCCATTGCCAAGCGCGTTCTAGGAATTTCTCGCGCCCCAATTCGTAGCGAGTCTTACCCTCTGTTTTGAGTTGCTTTTCCAGCATAGTATGCACAGCTATGCTGGCGTGGTCAGTTCCGGGTAGCCACAGGGTATTGCGCCCCTGCATCCGGTGGTAGCGCACGAGGGTATCTATCAAGGAACTTTCAAAAGCGTGACCCATGTGTAAGCTGCCAGTGACATTCGGCGGTGGAATGACGATGCAGTAGGGTTCGCCGCCTTTGTTGGGGTCAGCTTTGTAAACTTGGTTGTCTTCCCAGAATTTTTGCCACTTGGCTTCAGTGGAAAAAGGGTCGTAAAGACTGGGGAGATTGGGAATAGTTGCGGTCATGCGGGGCAAACTAACTATGGAAGGACTCTAATAAATTTTGCCACAGGGTTGGAGAGGGTTTGTTTAGCAATTCTCGAAATCGTGGATATACCCCTTAAAAAATCTATCTGGAAATGCGAAATCTATTTTTGACCCTTGTAGTTATCTTGCATAAATTTCGTAGCTGACATCTGTATATTCATCCAGAAAGACTCATGAAATTGAAACCAGGTTTATTTCAACTCATAGTGTTCGTTATGACTGTATCGCTACTTGCTTCTTGTGCGACAACCCCAGAAGCAAGACAGTCAGATTGCAACTCCACAACGTCGCCAAATGAACAAGCTAATAACTGTTCTCCCTCATCTAATAGTAGCGGTAGATCGAGTGGTTACTCTGGTGGGAGTAGCATTAGAAGATCCGGTTTTGGTGATTCATCGGAGGCCGGAACTTCCAGAGGTTCTGCCAAGGGCCGTAGTGGTTTTGGTAGTTTCGGTCGCGGTGGTCATGCGGGTGGATAAGAGAATTATGAATATTTTTAACAGTCCTCAACGAAAGCATCTATTTCAGTCGATGAAAATGGGTTGGTACAACTTTGCTCCTATTGAAGAAGGAACAGGTATACCTCTAACTGACCAAGAAACACCTTACGCTCTTTATTATTGCCATCAAGTTTTACCGCAGACGATCCAAGAAATCCAGGAAGCATCGGAATTAGTCGGTAGTGTTTTAACCCAAGCGTGGGAAATTATCCGCACTCTTGATGAGGATACACTACTTTACTATGGATTTCCGGAAGCTACCATCAAGTTAGTTAAATATGACTTTCTCGCACCATTTTGTATGCGTCTTGACTGGTGCTGGAATCAAGAAAAAGGGATAAAAAAGGTAGTAGAAACTAATCCCCAAACTCCTAGTTTTTGGTTTGAGTGTACGGATGGCAATAATAAAGTCGCCAGACATTTTGGATTGCAAGAACCAGATTTAGATGCTCAAAAACTCTTAAAAATAACACTTAATCAGCATGTAAATAGAGCCGCATTAAATTTGGGTAAACCAGTTACAGACTGTCGCGTAGCATTTACAGCTTTGAATAATGCCGAAGATTTAGGTACTATGCGATGGCTAAGAAATTACTTAGAGTCCAAAAGTGCCATTTTACCATTAGAATATCTTGGCATCAAAGATGGTGAGTATCTATTTGACCAGAGAACACAAAAACCAATAGATATACTTTTTATGTGGTATCCAGTGGAATGGCTAATCCATGATACTGATGAAAAAGGTGAAAGATTATGGCCGGCTCTAGAGCAATTAATTTTTGAGAATAAAATTGTGATTGTGAACTTTGGTTCTGCCTTTGCACTGCAACCAAAAAGTATATTTGCTCTAATTACAGATTTGGGATATGATTTTTTTTCTAACAAAGATGCTGGGACAGTTTGGGAATATTTTCCGAAAACATCACTGAGTGCAACAGCAATAGGTAATTCATATTTTGCCAAACCAATTTTAGGAAGAGAAGGTGAAGGAGGATTTGCAGTTAATTGCGGAAATATCTCTGTGCGTAGTAGTAATAATGACCCTTGGTATACACAACAAAATTATGTCTATCAAGAGTTATTAGAATTTCCTAAATTAGAAATTGATGGCAAGCCAATGACTCAAGTTTGGGGAGCTTGGCTATATAACAATGGTAATGACAAATTTATATCTGGAGGTGTAGGAATCCGCCTTTCTGAAGGGGAAATTACAGATAACTTATCCTATTGGTGTCCTATTGGATGCTAATTTTAATAACACCGATAATTAGAGGCAAATATGAAACCTCAAACTACCACCCCTTCGCCCTGGATATACATACCCACTCTCTACTTTGCCTCTGGCATACCTTACATCATTATCAATACAGTTTCCGTAATCTTTTACAAAAAACTCGGAATAGATAATACTCAAATTGCCTTATGGACAAGTTTTCTCTATTTACCTTGGGTCATCAAAATGTTTTGGGGCCCAATTGTCGATATTTACTCTACCAAACGTCAATGGATACTTTATACCCAATTTGCTATGTTCGCTTGTTTGGGTTTGATAGCCTTCTCTTTGCAACTGCCAAATTTCTTTTTCATCTCCCTTGCGACATTAACAGTAGGAGCATTTATTTCTGCAACTTATGACATTGCCACAGATGGCTTTTATCTGCTGGCTTTATCTCCAGAACAACAAGCTTTCTTTGTTGGCATTCGCTCACTGTTTTATAGAATGGCTGTCATTTTTGGCTCTGGAATATTAGTAGTCTTAGCAGGTCAGCTTGAAGTGTCTCTGAACAACATTCCTTTAAGCTGGACTATAACTATTGGTTTCTCGGCTTTAATTTTAGCAATCTTGTTTATTTTCCATCGCCTAATTTTACCTTTACCTGAATCAGAGAATCAGCAACAAATAGAAGCTAGGAAAAATATACCTTTTTGGTCAATCATTAGCTCATATTTTGCTCAAGATAAAATTATAAACATTTTAGTATTTATATTGCTTTACAGACTTGGTGAAGCAATGCTTGTGAAGATAGCCTCTTTGTTTTTATTGGACAAACCAGAAGTAGGCGGTTTAGGGTTATCAACATCAGATGTCGGATTAGTCTACGGAACATTTGGGGTAATATCCCTAATCTGTGGAGGAGTTTTAGGAGGCTTGCTAATTTCTAGATATGGATTAAAAAAATGTTTATTCCCTATGGCTTTAGCATTGAATTTACCTGATATTTTTTATGTGTATATGGCTTACACAAAGCCTTCACTAACATTAGTATATCCCTTAGTTTCCTTAGAGCAATTTGGCTATGGTTTTGGATTTACAGCTTTTAGTGTTTATTTAATGTATATTTGCCAAGGCGAATATAAAACTTCTCATTTTGCCATATCTACTGGCATTATGGCTTTAGGAATGATGTTACCCGGATTAGTTAGTGGTTATCTGCAAAAAGCACTTGGCTATCCATTATTTTTTGTCTTAATTTGTTTGCTGACCATTCCTGGAATGATTGCTCTATTTTTTATACCTTTAAAAGAAGAACCGAAGCGTCAAAATAATTAAGATTATTGCAATCCATGAGTTATGTTTTAGGAATAGATGGTGGCGGTAGCAAGACTATTTGTGTCTTGATGGATGATTTGCGTCAGGTGCTAGGTCGTGGTGAAGCAGGCCCATCTAACTATCAGAGTATAGGTATCGAAGCAACTTTACAATCTATTCAATTAGCAATTCACAATGCGGTTGAGGCAGCAATAATTACAAATACTGTGAATATTGACGCGATATGTCTGGGTTTAGCAGGTGTAGGTCGTGCAACAGATATCAAAGTAGTAAAAGGTTTAGTTAAAGAGTTACAGAATAACAAATTGCCTATTACTTGGGCATTACAGCCAATCAATATTGTAATTTGTAACGATGCTTTAATTGCTTTAGTAGGTGGAATTGGTCAGCCTGTAGGAATTGTAGTTGCAGCCGGTACTGGTTCGATAGTTTTCGGACGAAATCATGAAGGACATACTAAGCGAGTCGGCGGCTGGGGGTATATTTTAGGAGATGAAGGTAGCGCTTATAAAATTGCGATCGCAGGCATGAATGCAGCATTAAAATCTTATGATGGACGAGAAATATCAACGAGTTTGATAGAGGATTTCAAACAGCATCTTGATTTGGAAAGTATAGAAGATTTAATAGAAGTAGTATATCGGCGAGAATGGGGAGTTAAACAGATAGCAGCTTTAGCACCAGTTGTAGATTTTGCAGCAGCGTCAGGTGATATAGTAGCGAATATCATAATTGATGATGCTGTAAAAGAGTTAGTAAAAGCTACATCTACAGTAATTGATGCAATTTTTAGTGCTGACTCAGTTTTAGAAGTAGTCACAACAGGAAGTGTCTGGCGCGGTAGATGCAATATCCATGAAAAATTTGCCGTGTCTCTTGTTAATAAATTTCCTAATGTAAACGTAATTTTTCCGAGGTATGAACCTGCTTACGGTGCTGGTTTGTTAGCGTTGCAAACAACTCAAAATTGACGCGAAGAAAACAATAACATAAGTTTTCAGTCTGCAAATATGCGCCCCAAGAAAGTTATTATTTCAGACCAAGCTGCGGTGCTAGCACTAGAATCATAACGATAACCGTCGTCGCGCATGAATGTATGTTCTGCTTCATACAAGAAAACTTTGTGAGGTATGTTAGCATTTTCAATTGCTTTTATTATGATTTGGCGATCGCTATCTGGTATATGAGGGTCAAGTGTACCAAACACTATTAGCATCTCACCTTTGATTTCACTTACCCTCTGGATTGTATCGGCTACCTCTTTACCCAGTTTACCACTGGGAATACCAGTAGGGTAACAGCAGACACAAGCCCGAATTTCGCTTTGAAATGCGGCGCGGAAAGCTAAATGTCCACCAATACAGAAGCCAAGAGTGCCTATTTGATTTGGAGAAACCGCACTCTCTGTTTTCAGAAATTCAATTACAGCAAGGCAATCGGCATCATAATCAGCTACCGAGGTTCGACGCGCATCGTCATTACCCCGCATCTTTCCAATATCGTCTGGCTCAATTACTGAACCAATTCGCTCTATTCGGTGAAAAATTTCTGGTGCTGCTACTACATAGCCGTATCCTGCTAAGTAGTTAGCTAGACGAATCATTGGATCGCCTAACTGATAAATATCACTGTAGAACACAATACCAGGGTATTTTCCTGCTGCTTTGGGAGCCGCTACATAAACACGCATTAAGCTGCCATCTACTCTTAATTCAACGTTGCGCTTAGTGATTTGCACTTTTTTGTCTCCGTGTTCCGCTTGCTGTCATTAGCTTCTACACTATAGCGCCACAGTATCCGGTTACTTTCAAGCTACAATTTGGTCTTATTTTCGCATCACTGCGATCGTTTAATATCGCCAATGAAAGTTTGTTGCAAAGCTACTAAAGAACTATATATTAACTCTAAGTATTTTTACGCTAGCGTTTTATTTATTCAATAAGTACATTGAAATGACTTTAATATAAAATATTGGAAAACTTTACTTGTTATATAATTTTTTATGAACAGTAATCACGAAGAAAAAAACTTTTTCTATGAAAATACCTTTAAAGTAATCGAACAATACAAAAGCAAACACAATGATAATGATATATATAATTATCAAGAATATAAAGATTTTTTAAACACAGTCAAAAGACCATTTATTAAATTCTGCGACTTCATATATCAGCAGATACCAACTGAAATTGCTGCCAAAAATTTTTATGTAAGAACAGAAAATGGGCTAAGTGAAGTAGATATTTATATATTAGTTTCTCCTAGTAAATTTCGTCTACACAAGTATTTAGATATATTTTCATTAGTAAGTATAGAGTTAATTGATTCAGGTATAGATATAAGATTAATCCCAAATGCAGGTTCATTTCTTGCAAAAAAGATTGTAGAAATCAATCCTGTAATGATAGCAAATAGAATTGCTGAAGATATAAATGCATTTGAGTTCCCATATATTGATGATAGTTGTTATTTTAAGGAAAAATAAATATTAAATTCATCTAAAGAAGAATTAATTAATAAATTTCAAGAATGGTTTAAAAACTATCTTCCATTATTTTTACAAGCAGTATCTAAGGAGGCAATACCTGATGTTAGTCAAAATATAAATAAACCTTATAGCTTAAACCAATGTACTGAAGATACTGGAGTTTCCCAACTAGTACTAAAAAGCTGGATACGCACAATTAATCGTAAAGGTCAATCAATTTTATATGGTTCACCTGGAACAGGCAAAACCTTCATAGCTGAAAAACTTGCTAAACATTTAATTGCAGGCGGTGACGGATTTTCAGAACTAGTGCAATTTCATCCAGCATACTCTTATGAAGATTTCATTCAAGGTATCCGTCCTCAAAGCCAAAATGGAATATTAACATATCCACTGCTTCCAGGAAGATTTTTAGAATTTAGTAAAAAAGCTGAGTCTTGTGAAGATACTTGTGTTCTAATTCTCGATGAAATAAACCGTGCTAATCTTGCACAGGTTTTTGGTGAATTAATGTACTTGCTTGAGTATCGGGACAAAGAAATTCCACTAGCTGGTGGTAACAGGTTTCGCATCCCGAAAAATGTCCGTATTATTGGCACGATGAATACAGCAGATAGGTCTATTGCAAATATAGACCATGCACTCCGTCGTCGCTTTGCATTTATCGAACTTTGCCCAAACTATGATGTACTGCGACGTTATCACCTAAAAACAGGTTTTGCAGTAGAGGGGTTAATTAACATTTTAGAGCAATTAAATCAGGCGATCGCAGATAAAAACTACGAAATTGGTATTTCATTCTTTTTAACAGATAATTTAGATAAAGATATAAAAGATATATGGTGTATGGAAATTGAGCCATATTTAGAAGAGTACTTTTTTAATCAGCTAGAAAAAGTAGATGAGTTTCGCTATGAGAAAATTCAGCCTCACCTTAAGTTGGTATCAGCTTAAGTTATGAATATCAGCCCAGCACAACTAAGAATTATTGAAATTACAGAATACGAAAATAAATTATTTCCGCGTGATGAAATACCCGATTCAGCCGCAGTAGAGTTATATGAAAAATACAAAACACAAGTAGATATAGAATTTCCTACCTATACAACGAGAGATCGTTGGAAACTGAAAGCAAAAGGATGGGTAGGTTACATTCCTGTAACTCCTGAATTTCATCTAAAAATAAATCCGAAAGTGCCTATCCACAACCTCTTCGGGATGCTGGAATATGCCTACAATTTAAAAGGGTTTCGCTTTCTTGAAGGGTTGATAGATTGTGAATCTCTAGAGCAATTTTATAGTAATCTGGCTCAGATATTAGCCGATAAAGTTTTAGAACGGTGTCGCAAAGGATTATATCGTACTTACTTGCCTAAAACACAGCAGCTTTCTTATGTGCGAGGAAGGCTAGATGTGCAACAGATAATTCAAAAGCCGTGGAATGTTAAACTTAAATGCAATTACGAAGAACATACGGCTGATGTTAAAGAAAATCAAATCTTGGCATGGACACTTTATATCATTGGTCGTAGCAGTTTATGTTCAGAAAGAGTATCAACAACAGTACGAAAAGCTTATCACGCTCTACAAGGATTAGTAACGCTGCAACCTTGTAGCGCAGAAGATTGTATCGCCAGACAGTATAATCGCCTCAATGAAGACTATCGACTGTTACATAATTTATGTCGATTCTTTTTAGAAAATAGTAGTCCCAGCCATGAAAAAGGAAATTACAAAAGCCTACCCTTTCTCGTCGATATGGCACATTTATATGAACTTTTTGTTGCAGAATGGCTTAAGAAAAACACGCCACAAGGCTATTTTTTCAAACAGCAACATCCAATAGAAATTAGTCAGAACCGACACTTTATTATAGATATATTACTCTGTAATGCTGCTACTGGCAAAACAATAGCAGTTTTGGATACAAAGTATAAAGCCCCAGAAGTGGCAGGATATACAGATATTCATCAAATGATCAGCTATGCCAACACAACAAAATGCAAGGAAGCCTTTTTGATATACCCCAAAGACTTGACACAGCCACTAGATGTTAAAGGCGATCAAATCCGAGTCCGCAGCCTCACCTTTTCCCTAAATGATAATCTCGATCGCGCAGGTCAAACTTTCTTAAAAAACCTTTTTCTCTTAATCTCTCAGAACTCACACCAATAATTGCTCGCATTCTTGTAATAATTCATACCCTCGCGCTTCTATGCGGGCAATGCTTTCTAACAACCCATGCAAAAATTCTACTGGATTATTTGGGCGTGGTGACAAGCGTGGGGGTAGATTGAGATCGTTAATCGGAAAGCGATCGCCATAATACACTGTGCGTACACCCTAACCTTTTAGGAGACAGAAATAGAAGTGAGGTTTTCCAAATACGGTGAGAAGTCAGGTTGAGCCTTTGGCAATTCTATAAAAGGCGATTATTACGAAAATTATGGTTTTGTTGATGAAAAGGGTGTATTATCCAAGACGGTTCGGTTAAGAGAAGAGACGCGATAAATCGACGTCTCTACAAAGGGGTGATTCTTAACTAAACTGTTCAATAATTCCGCCACCTAACACTTTCTCGCCGTCATACCATACCGCCGCTTGTCCGGGGGTGATACTGATTTGGGGTTCATCAAACACCAAACGCACACGGAAGTTTTCCAACGGAATTACTGTCACTGGTGTAGCCGTTGAACGATAACGAATTTGCACTTCGGCATGAATTGGAGTGGATGGTTCGGCAATGGAAACCCAATTTACCCGATTTACAGTGCATTCTGGCTGAGTTACCTTGGTGCGATCGCCTACTACTACTTTATTATTTGCCGCATCTAATTCAATCACATACAGCGGTTCGGCAGCAGCAATCCCCAAGCCTTTGCGCTGCCCAATGGTGTAGTGATGCACGCCATCATGCTGTCCCAAAACTTTGCCTGTAACATCGACAATATCGCCTGTTTTGGGAGCTAAATATTTATCCAAAAATGCTCGCATAGAACCGTTACTTTCAACTAAGCATAAGTCTTGACTTTCTGGTTTATCAGCAGTTTTCAGTCCGTATTCAGTTGCAATCCGGCGCGTGTCAGTTTTTTCTAGTTCGCCCAGAGGAAATATCGTTGATGCAAGTAAATCTTGAGACAAATCATAGAGAAAGTATGACTGATCTTTGTTGCGGTCAACAGCTCTTAATAACTGGTAACGTCTAGTTGCTTCGTCATAGCTAATTCGGGCATAATGACCAGTGGCAATGCGATCGCACCCCAATTCTTCACGAGCATACTGCACCATTGGCCCAAACTTCACCGTTTTATTGCACTGGGAGCAAGGCAAAGGCGTAATCCCAGCACTGTAACCAGTCACCAGGTAATCGACAATATGCGTCTGAAAGACATCTCGAATATCCACAACTTGATGGGGAACGCCTAATTGTTCACAGATATCAGCCGCGTCGATCATACCTTCAGAGCAACATTGACCTTTGCCTTTCATTAGCCAAAGAGTCAAACCAATCACTTCATAGCCCTGATGGTGCAGGATAGCTGCGGCGGTGGAACTGTCAACGCCACCAGAAAGACCAACGACGACTTTTTTCATACAAAGCACGACACGATAGCTGCGTGGTTGTCCAATTGTAGCACATACTCTTCAAAGCCTTGCTAGCAAAGCACTTCAGTTTTAGAGTTACTGAATTAGCAATCGCTATTCACTCCTTCATCATCTTTATCTAAGATTAATTACAGATGTATTTTTTGCCACGCAGATGAGCTAATTTTACGTTAACGCTATATAGTTGCTACAACGGTGAACTAATTAGTTCTTGATGGAAATGAAATTACCTAAAAATACTGTGACTACTTTCTAACTATTATGTCGAGAGGAATATCAAGTCAATTGATCCCATTTCAGATGTTGCGCCGAAGTTCTCAGGGTTGGAAGCCCACTATGGCAGTTCTCTTTTTGTTAGTGGGAGGATGGTTAGTACTGATTCCCGACTCTACCCCAGCACAAGCACAAATTTCCAATAGCAACCTCTTACTGGCTCAAGATGGTGAGATTTTACCGCCACCGCCAATTCCCTTTGGTCAACAGCCATCACCGCAGTTACAACCGGCTCAAGCACAGGACTTCAATCAACCGGAAGTGAACTTTCAGCCTTCCCAACCAATACAGAACAATCAATTTGAGCAAAACTTTCAGCCTTCTCAACCAGTACAAAACAATCAATTTGAGCAGAATTTTCAGCCCTCTCAACCTTCACAGTTTAGTCAATATAACCAGAACTTTGAGCGCTATTTAGTTTATGTTGATGGTAGTGATTTCCAGACACTACAAGCAATACGTCAGATTGAACCTAGTGCTTACATTCGCCAGTTTCAAGGTCGGACTGTAATTCAGTCAGGAGTTTTTAACAGAGTCGCCAACGCTCAACAACGGGTGAATGAGCTACAGTCACGAGGCATATATAACGCCCGAATTATCAGCTTTGGTAACGGACAAGAAATAAATGCAGACAATGGCAACTATAGAGACGATCGCAATAATATAAACGCTAATAGGCGAGTCTCTAGATATTATGTCGCCATTCCCACCACTTCCGAACAATTACCTGCGATCGCAGCACAACTTAGGCAGAATTTAAGCCAATTTACCCAAGATTTAGGACGATCTGGCGGAGTCCTCGAAAGGACGCAACCACGGGGCCCGCACGTAGCAGTCGGGCCTTTCCAAAATCGATTCCAAGCTGAGGAATGGAACAAATATATCCGAAATATCGGATACCGTAATGCCAGAGTTTACTACGGAAAGTAAATAAGTCAGGAGTTAGGAGTGAGGGAAGTACACCAACGGCAAGCGCTCCAATGTAAGTATTATAGAATTTTAGGCAAATCAGTTGTAAATCATACTACAGCTATCAGCCAAGATTTTTATAAAGACTCATACAAGTACAGTCAAAATGGATATAAAGAATGGCTTCGTTGGCGCTGTTGGCAACACCCCTTTAATTCGCTTAAACAGTTTTAGCGAAGAAACAGGGTGTGAAATCCTTGCGAAAGCAGAATTTCTCAATCCTGGGGGTTCCGTCAAAGACCGCGCCGCACTTTACATTATCGAAGATGCCCAAAAGAAAGGTTTACTTAAACCTGGTGGCACGGTTGTAGAAGGAACTGCTGGTAATACTGGCATTGGATTAGCACATATTTGCAACGCCAAAGGCTACAAATGTTTAATTATTATTCCCGATACCCAGTCACAAGAAAAGATAGACGCGCTGACAGCATTAGGAGCAGAAGTTCGTCCCGTCCCCGCCGTACCTTACAAAGACCCCAACAACTACGTCAAGCTATCGGGCAGAGTAGCTGCTGAGTTGGAAAATGCCATTTGGGCAAATCAGTTTGATAATTTAGCCAACCGCCTCGCCCACTACGAAACTACAGGGCCAGAAATTTGGACGCAGACAGATGGTAAAATAGATGCATGGACAACTGCAACTGGTACTGGTGGTACTTATGCTGGTGTAGCATTGTACTTAAAAGAACAAAATCCAGCAATTAAATGTGTTGTAGCCGATCCGCTGGGTAGTGGACTTTATAGCTATGTCAAAACTGGCGAAATCAAGATAGAAGGAAATTCCATCACTGAAGGCATCGGTAACGGTCGTGTCACAGCCAATATGGAAGGCGCACCTGCTGATGATGCCATTCAAATCGATGACCAAGAAGCTTTGCGAGTAGTTTACCAACTGCTGAGGAAAGATGGATTGTTAATGGGCGGCTCAACGGGTATTAATGTTGGGGCAGCTGTTGCCTTAGCGAAGCAGTTGGGGCCAGGACATACCATTGTCACCATCTTGTGTGATAGTGGTTCTCGATATCAGTCGCGGATATTCAACTCGGAATGGCTAGCTTCAAAAGGACTTTCAATAGATTAGTTATTAGTCATTAGTCATTAGTCATTAGTCATTAGGCATTAGTCACTTGTACTAAGCCTAATCGTTGGCGCAGCCTCTCCAAGAGTTTATTGGTCATTAGCTTCCGACTTTTGACAAAGGACAAATGACAAATGACAAATGACAAAGAACAAATGACAACTCAATCATCAAACTTCCCCACAATAGACCAACCCTCTTCTCCTAAATGTGTGCGGGTTTGTCAAAATCGCACTTGTAAAAAGCAAGGTGCAGCCAAGGTTTTAGCAGCTTTTACAGCTTTGCCAATCCCTGGTGTAACTGTAACGGCTAGCAGCTGTTTAGGACAATGTGGCAATGGCCCAATGGTGCTGATATTACCCGATATGGTCTGGTATAGCGGCGTTCACCCTGATGAAGTATCTCTACTGATAGAAAATCATTTGCTAGGTGGTCAAAGAGTCAAACAGATGCTCTATTATCGGTTTCATCCCCAGAAAGAAAGCTAAATTTTTAATATTAAGCTCTGCAATCTTTTTGACTGAAGTGAGGCATCCAATGAATATCCAGCAGCTGCGTCAATCTTTAAAACAAAAGTGGCTTATTTACTACAAGCAAAATATTTCTTGGCTGGTCAAAATCCGAATTTGGGCCACTTACGATGGTCTGCGCCGCCCTTTGTCCGGTTTTATTTTGGCAACACTGTCTGTTTTAGAACCCCAGTTTGATGAAATACTTTCTTTTATGGTGGATCTGAATAACGATCCAGATAAAATAGTCGCTGCTTTAGGTCTTAACTTCAATCCCGATGAAGAGTTACGTTTAATCAAATCAGAGCATTCTATGGCTATAAGCCAAGTTGAAAGCGAGCCGCCAGATGAGAAGCATTCTGAGGATAAACATCTATCATCGGCTGTAACTGCCAGCAAGATTGCGCTTCATTCTCTTGCTAAGACTCTAGATTCCAACTTGTCACGCGCCGATGAACTTGTGCCATCAATTACAGCTACCACTGAAGTAGTTCGCACACGCAAACTTGAGTTGATAGTAGCAAATGCAACTAAAATTGCTCCAGATACTCCGGCAAAAACGCCATCCTCCGGTTTACTAAGGAAATATCAACCAGTACGCTGGCACTCTGGTCAGTTACCTTCAGGAGCATCGGCGACAGTGACCAGTCAGGTTAATAGCAAAGCCAAAACTATGCCACCTGTGGCATTAGCTACCGAAGTTAAGAACAACGCGCCACCTGTCCGAATTCCTGTGGGTGCATCGTTGGCAATTACCACTGAGATTAATAGTAATGGCAAACCAGGGCGATCGCTAGCAACTACTACTGAGGTTAAAAGTAACGGCAAACAACCGAATATTCAACCACAAGAGGTTAAGAGCAAAATAAATTTACCAACTACAAATGCCCGTAGTATAGCTTCTTGGGTAGATGAATTTTGTTACGGCGCTAGGGAGAAAGAGTAAAGATATTTTGGCTTGAATTACTTATGGGTACTCGTGAGAAACAAACGGGATTTCTATGACTTCACCCTCAGTTTCTCCCACTTTGACTTTTAAACCTACACCACCAGCTTTGGTGCGAATGTAACCTAGTCCAAAGTAACCATCATCTGTTTGGGTGTAACTAGTAAGTTTACCGACCTTTTCATCTGCAACTGCGATCGCACTTCCAACTTCTACAGGGGCACTGAGGCGAATACCAAGCAGGTGTTGTTTTACACCTTTATATGTATTTAACCGAGCAATAGTTTCTTGCCCAATATAGCAACCTTTAGTAAAAGAAATTGTTTGCCACAAACCAACTTCTAGAGGATTGTAATCATCTGTGAGTTCCGCATCTGGGGCGGGGCGGCCTTGTAAAATTCGCAAGGCATCCCAAGCGCGATCGCTCATTTCTACTGCTCCTGCTTCTAACAGTTTGTTCCACACTGTTTCTTTGTCAGTATAAGGGAAAGTTAAGGTGTATCCGGGCGCAGCTAACCCGCTACCTACAGCAATTCGCACGCCCTCAGCCGGAGCAATGGTGTATACTTGGTGATTACCGTAAGGTTGGCCGATGAGTTCGCCAATACCCAACTTTTCTAAAACAGCGTCGCTTCCTGGGCCAATCAGGCTGAAGGTGTTGGTGTATTGGGTAATATCAGATAATTCCACCTTGTCGGCATAGAAAATATATTTATCTAGCCATTCCATCAAAAACTGGCGACGGTTAGGTGAAACCAGCAAGATTACCGCATCTTCTCTAACGTAGGCGGTTACTAAATCAATTGTTCTGGCTGTGGAAGTGACAAAAACCGTATCACAACCTTGTCCTGGCTTGAGTATTTGGAAATTGTTAGTACTTTGGTTGTGTAAGAAATTGAGGCGATCGTCGCCAGCTACTTTAATCCGTCCCCAGGCGGTGCGATCGCATATTGCAATCCCAACTTTGGCGGCTTGGATAGCTGCTGCGTCTTTATCGTCAAGTGTAGATGTTGGCATAGCGATCGGAAATTGCCCTGTTTGAATGTTGTCGCACTGGAAATCTTAGCAAATAAGCGTTTGCGGCTTCAATCTACCTCCGGTTTTCTTCTAGCGTTAATCAAAATCTTATCAACATCGCGATTTTGTGAAAAACATTAAAGCTGTCGTTAGCAAAATCATTCTTTTGTTGATGAAAATCATTATTTTGTGAAGAACGTTAAAGCTGTCGTTAGTAAAATCATTATTTTGTTAAGAACATTAAACCTGTCGTTACGACATTAAGTTCTGTCGTTATGAGAGTGATAACGGCGATTCATCGCGATCGCTCTTTTTTAAGATTAGATTATTTCATGATGAAATTAGCGATCGCTATAATGGTATCGCTAAAAGACGTGCTGCATTCTCAGGTGATTGGAATAAATATGCTGTCTCTATGATGCTATTAAGTTCCGCGGTAGGTATGACAGATACGCTTTCTGCACCTTCACGATTAACAACTACAGGTTCACGAGTCCTAATTGCCTCTTCGTAAATTTTTTCAAAATTATTACAAGCTTCGGTGTAGTTTGTTTTATTAGACATTTTTTGTTTCCCTACTGTGTTCTAGATAAACTCTCAAGTTTATATTTATTGGCTTCCTTAAAAAGGTATATCAATATCATCAGATATGTTGTACCAGTTTCTATTTAGTAAAATTTTTCCAAAGTATATAATAAATTCTTGTAAGACCTCTCTCGAATATATAAAAGTTTCCCATGTATAATCGAATTGTTTATCTTCCGAAATACACAGATAACTTTCACCGTCACTCAAATCGTATTCCCGAAATCCATCCAAACATATTGTAGTTAATTCGTTTGTATTAGGATCGTAAAACTCTGGATTCTGTTGACTATTAAGATAAAAATCACCGACTGTTTTTCTTTCAATTTCTAAGATGTTCCAGTATTTATGATTAAGTGAATCTAAAAATAAATTTTCTTTACCTGGTAATACTAAAAATCTACCTGCTATCTTATCCGAGAAAACTCCAGATTCAAGAATATATACCCAGTAGTGTAAATTTAGCAAATATGGGTCTAAAATTAGTTTATTAATAGAAACACTTAAACCGCATATAGTTTGGTATAAAAATATTTGATATCGTTTATCTCTTTTTCCAGGATTTTTAAGTCTATACCCTATACATTGCGATGCCTGGCTCATCTTAAACTTTTGCTCAAAACCGAGCGCCTCAAGTATATTGATAGCCAAAAACATCAGTTCCTCTCCAGACTCTTCTACAATTTCGTCACCTGACAAAGCTAAAGAAGTCACACCGTCATAGTTTATCTTTTGCGGTTGGTTGCTAGCTTCATTAGTAATAGCAGGAGAACAATTAATTACCCACTCAGGTTTGTAGTTGAGAAATAGAGCCTTTAACTTGTCTCTTAAAGCATGATCGCCTGGAAATTCGCTTTTAATACCAAAATCTTTATATACATTTGAGATTTGCTTGCGTACAGTTCCTTCCGCACGTCCCCTAGACTGAGCAATCTCATCATTAGTGTATCCAGCCAGCAAAAACTTCAACACCTCTACCTTACGAGGTGCTTTCCTTAGCTTTTCTAGAGCTTCATTAAACTGCCGACTATTCATACTTTTTAGAATACCGCATTTTCTTTAATCTGCGTACTTTGCGTATTGTGCGTATTCAAATTTTTATATAGGTGTCCATTGCTTTGCGTATCTGCGTAATGAGCATCATATACACAAGAGCGTTTGAGTAAACCAATGGAAAATGATTCTAGATTTGTTCAATTAGAAATACCAGGAATGGGGCAATTTCTTATCCAAAATAAAACTGTCTCAGAAATAATTAAGATGACTCCACAAGCTATTACAAATATTTCGGCTAAGAGTCCAGATAATCAAATCACATTCGATCAATTAGAAATACCAGGGATGGAAGAATTTATCGCTAAATTGAAAACACAGTCAGAATCTAACAACTCAATTGACTACAGCCGTATGAGTAAAGATTTTGCTGCTTGAAGAAAAAGCGAATCGCCTTATCTCATAAGCCCACACAAGTGGGCTTTGTTCGTGTATTCTATTGTCAAGGCTTCAACTATCTGGCAATTTAGCAAACGCCTGCTCAACTAACTTCTTTGACTTAGCATCCAAACGCAGCCAATCGACTTCACCGAATTCATCGATTAAACTAGTATCAATATCAGCAACTTCCTTCTGTGGGGTGTATTCAATAAAACACACCTGATAACACAGTTCCCACAAATCGATACTCGCTTCTTGCTGTTGACGCTGCAAACGTAGATGATATCCTGGATGGGGCATCGGCAGACGAGCCAGAGTTCCTCTGATTTCATCTGCTTCTTGGGGCGTTGCAGTTTCGATTGCTTGCAATAGCTCACTCACCAATGCTTTGATTTCATCAGTGGTGCTAGGCGGCCAAATCAGGACATCATGGTAAGTTCCCGTCCAGGAAGATTCATCAAGCTGCTTGCGGATATTGTCGATAACGCGAATGAAAGCAGGTTGCATGAGGATTTCAGCCTGCTGCCATGCAACTGGATTTGTTATTTTAGGTGGCATTGGTAATAAACAGGGGCACTAAAAGAAAAATAAACAGTCTGCGTTTATTAAAAAGCTGCGTTTTTAATCTAAATCTTTTCTCAAGATAGCGGATTTCAATGAAGAAAATTTGGAGATATTTATTACCAGCTGGAAAATTAGGTAATAACTCTGGGGAGGGAATATGATCGGCAAGCTACTAGACCATCGTTACCAAGTAATTAGAGTCCTCGCGATGGGAGGATTTGGTCAAACATACATTGCCCAAGATACTAGGCGACCAGGCAATCCTATCTGCGTTGTCAAGCATCTCAAACCCGGAACTGACCCCAGAGTTTTTGATACTGCTAAACGCCTGTTCAGCAGTGAAGCCGAAACTTTAGAAAAACTGGGCAACCATGACCAAATACCGAGGTTACTGGCGTACTTTGACGAAAACCAAGAATTTTATCTAGTACAAGAATATATTGAAGGACATACCCTAGCAGAGGAACTTATACCTGGTAAGCGCTGGAGTGAAAGCCAAGTAATTCAACTGTTGCAAGAAGTTCTAGAAATTCTGGAATTTGTCCATCGCCAAGGCGTAATTCATCGCGACATCAAACCGGATAATATCATCCGCCGTGCCTCAGATAATAAGTTAGTTTTAGTTGATTTTGGAGCAGTGAAGCAACTGCGTACACAACTGGTAACAGTGGGCGGACAACCCTCTGCGACAGTGGTTATCGGTACTCCTGGCTATATGCCCACAGAACAAGGGCAAGGTAAACCCCGTCCCAACAGCGATATCTATTCCCTTGGCATCATCGCCATTCAAGCATTAACAGGATTACAGCCAACAGAATTGCAAGAAGACCCGGAAACAGGCGAAGTTATCTGGCAGCATTCAGTAACCGTGAACCATCGATTGGCGGCAGTATTGTCCAAGATGGTGCATTATCACTTCAAAGACCGCTATCAAAATGCCACGGAAGCACTGCAAGCGTGTAAAGACGCGATTAATCCAGTAGCTGCACTTTCTACACCTCAAGAAGCAGCCAAATCTCAGCCTCAAGTATCTCGGCTGCAAACTATTGCAGTTGCACCAGCAAATCCTATCCCTGCCAAAGCTGCGGGTAAAGACTCTAGTAAATCTGACCCCTGGCCGATATTAATTGGCATATTACTAGCGGGTGGTGCGGCTGCCTTGGTAACAAATGTATATCCAAATGTGAAAAATTTTGCTTTAAATCTTACAGGTAAGGATACAGCTTTAGCAAACAAATGCTCGGCTGTTGTTGTCGGAAATTCTAATATCCGTTCTGAACCTAGTTCGATAAATTCTGATAATATTGTGCAAACTGTTGCTAATAACACCAATTTCGAGGTGACTGGCAAGCGAACAAAAGCAGGTTGGATAGAAGTTAAGCTTAAATCTGGTCGTTTGGCTTGGGCACACCCGACAGTGATAACTAATAATCAGGAATGGGGTTCTTGCCTACGCGAAAAGGGCATTGCAACTAAGATTGTAGATGATAGTAGCTTGATTGCGACTCGAACTATTCCCCAGCCAAAACCAAAATCTCAGGATGTGGTAACTCCATTACCAGAAAAGCCGAAGAAGTCAACTGACGATGCTGAGAAATCACAACGATCGCAGCCTAATGATAACAGTGCCAATATTGTAGAACAAGCAAAAAAGAAGTATGATTCCGGGGATATAATTGGAGCGATCGCACTTTTAAGATCGGTTCCGGCAAATGCTGCTTCTGGTATCCAAGAGACGAGCAAAATGATTGCCCAGTGGCAGTCAGATTGGGCAAAGGCGGAGGCAGTATCTAATGAGATTAATAAAGCAATAGATGATGGTAAATGGGATAAAGTTTTATATTATAGAAACCATCCAGAAAAGTTGCCTAATACTAAATACTGGCGAAATAGAATAGAACCATTATTTAAACAAGCAGCCGAAAATCTGGCAAAACAGGCACTCACTCAGCTAGAAAATCAAGGTAATCAAAAAAATACCCAACAGAAACTTCCCGATACTAAGCAACCTGAAACCACAGAGAGTCCCAATACCACACAAACTCCTAAAAACAGCTTTTAAAAGTTATCAGTAAACACAGTTCTCCTCGTTTCCAGCTTCTTCTGACTGAGAATTACTAATACCAATTCTGTATAAAGATGCGCCAAACTATATGAGGAACGAACCGCATAGACGCAAAGCAGCTTCTTGCAGAGTAGGGCGCATTCGCGCAGCGTCTCCTAAGAGTTGGATACAAAGAAGAAAGAAAATTTGGTGCAGCCTCACAAAGAAATGGTATAATTGAGGGCTGCCACCGTCCGGATTCGCAGTATTGACCTAATAAATCTCGTTCCCAAGTTATACCTGAAAACGAGATTTTAAATAGGTATTTATCTGTGGTTTTATTTTCCCTATCCGTGCATCTCGTCGTATTCTTGGGCTTCAACTCGTCTTGCTTCCATCCGCGAAGCAGGCAGAAACTCAGCACGACGGACTGGAACCAAGGGCGGCGTATTTCCTTGGTAAGGGTGAATAACTTGTACAGTCCGGGCTGGGCGCTGCCGTGGTGAGAACAAAGCCAAGACTCCAGCAACAACAACACCACCACCAATAGTCAGAGTTGCGCCTCCCACAGCCCAAAGCACAGGTGAAGACCACCAGTTATTTTGCGGCTGGAATGTTGCTGTTTTTGGTTGGTTATTTTGCTGGGCTAATTGCCACTGCTGCTGAGTATTGAAATTTTGAACTTGACCTTGAAGTTGTTGATTTTGCAACTTTAGCTGTTCATTGTCGTTTTTTAAACGCTCCAGTTGCATCTGCGTGTTCAGCTTCTCCATCTCTAAACGCTGGTCATTATTAGTACCAGTCGGTGGTTGAACCTGATTGGGATACATTGGTTGCCCATAAGGCCCGTAAGGATACATTTGTGGTTGCATTCCTTGAGGCGCGACTACACCTGGGATTTGTGGAGTAACAGCAAAGTTAGGTTGTAGAGGGGTATTTGTTCCTTTGAGCAATACGAGAGCCGCCAGCCCAGCTACGGCAACCCCACCGATAAACGCCATACTCTCACTCATCGCCTTTGCTCCTCGATTGCGACGTAACTATAATCATTTTTGACCGACTCTCTCTCACACTCATAAATTATGCCTAGTTAATTTCACATAATACTCAAACTATAAGCAACTCTATCAGCTAGTTTTTTGACATCATCATATCTGATGTTAATATTCAAGACCATAATGGTCAAATTGTCTACCAAATAAGGATAGAAAAACTACACTGTTATACTTTTTTAATCTACTTTCTGAGTCTAATCAAGAAGAGTATTTGTGCTGGTATTGGTGGTCTTGATGGCTGCCTTGAGACTTTGGCAAAATTCGGCGATCGCCAAAAGTCCCTGCTCTGGTGTGCCTTGGGCTAACCGTTTGACAACAGCACTACCCACGATCGCACCATCTGCGCCCCATTCCCTTACCTGTCGGGCTTGTTCAGCTTCAGATATGCCAAAGCCGACTGCAATCGGTTTATCAGTAACACTACGAATTTGTTTGAGTAAATCAGACACGCGGTTTTCCAGTTGCGATCGCACCCCTGTAACCCCAGTCACACTGACTAAATAAATAAATCCTTGGGAAGAACGAGCGATCGCTTCGATCCGTTGGGCAGAACTAGTGGGAGCTACCAACAAGATTACGTCAATTCCCATCTCACTAGCTGCTTGCAACAATCCTGCTGCTTCCTCCAAGGGCAAATCAGGTATTACCAATCCTGCAACTCCAGCAGCAGCAATTTGCCCAAGAAATTTTTCAATTCCCCGGTGCAAAATTGAGTTGTAATAGATCAACAGAACAATCGGCGATCGCAATTTGGGAGTAATCCCTTGCAGCATTTCTAGCACCTGCTCTAACTTCGTGCCCCTTTGCAAGGCGCGGGTAGCAGCAGCTTGAATGACTGGCCCATCCGCGAGAGGATCGGAATAGGGTATACCCACTTCTATAATGTCGGCTCCACTACGATCTAGAACCTGTAAGGCTTTTGCTGTGGTTTCTAAATCTGGATCGCCAGCAGTGACAAACGGAATCAGAGCGCACTCACCATTCTGCCCAAGGGTTTTAAAGCAATCAGAAATCGCAGTCATTGGTCATTGGTCACTTGTACTGAGCGTAGTCGAAGTATTGGTCATTGCTCATTGGTCACTTGTACTGAGCATAGTCGAAGTATTAATCATTAGTCATTAGTAAAGGACAAATGACTAATGACAAAGGACAAATCACAACTGACCAATGATAACTTTACACCTGAGATTGCTTTTCTTGTTCTATTTCGGCTTGAATTCGTGCTAGTTCTTCGGGAGTAAGCTCGTCTAGCCGCTTTTGCAGAAAGTCTTGCTCATACTGTTCCCGCTGTTGGTGGTAGGTCATTTTTTGTCCCACCGCACGGAAAAAATAGGTGGCTAACCAGCCAACTAAGGCACTGACTAGCAAAACTTGGCTCCATATACCAGCTTTTTGATTATCCAAACCAACTAGCTGTAATCCTAAGTATGCCAAACCGCCAGCAATAAAAACACCTAAGCCAATTCCAATCGCGTCAATCCGTCGCATGAGAGTTATGACCTACCAATCTCGTTAAACTTGAACTTGTCGCCGTTGGGGTCGGAAATTTGCAAACGGCGATAGAACCAACAGACCCGGAAAGAAGAAAAACACCAAAAAGTACATAAAGACACGCTCAATGGAGCCACTCACATACCAACGCTGCTTCAGATACAGCAAAACAGCAACGGGGATTACTAGAAGGTAAGCTCCAGCCAAAATCAGATATAGCAGGGCGACAATCATAACTTTCAAGTCTTAAGCATCTGTTTTCCATCATAGGCTGAAGAGACAAACTCAGAGAAGTATAGTCATAATGCTTTCAACATAACTGCGCCAAAATTCCTCGAAACCGCTATCGAAGAGGCGAAAGCGCAGCTTTGGCAGGCTGAAGTACTTTTACTGGGGAAGATTCAACGGATTTCATGACAAAAGCTAATATCATGCTATTATGTGAATCCACTAGCAAAAAATGCTCTAGTCAAACAAAATCGAAAACCTCTTCTGAAGCGATCGCCCAATCTGGAAAAAATATTTTCAATCTAGTTGGACAAAAGACACAATTGATGGTGGAATAGATAAGGAGGTATTTGCTACCTCTAAAAAATAACTAGTTACACTAGTTGCCAAACACCTTTGGGGGTGTGGCGGAATGGTAGACGCTACGGACTTAAATAATTGAGCCTTGAAGGAGAAATCCCTCAAGTGGAAGCTCTCAAACTCAGGGAAACCTAAATCTGGTGACAGACATGGCAATCCTGAGCCAAGCCCAAAAATTTTAGATTTGCGATTTTAGATTTGCGATTAGTCTTCAATCCAAAATTCAAAATCGTTCGACTGAGCGAAGCCGAAGTCTAAAATCCAAAATTGAGGGAAGGTGCAGAGACCCGACGGGAGCTACCCTAACGTTAAGTCGAGGGTAAAGGGAGAGTCCAATTCTCAAAATCTGAGCAGGCTATTGTCATCAGGTAGCAGTGAAAACTGCGGGAGAATGAAAATCCGTTGACCGTAAAAGGTCGTGTGGGTTCAAGTCCCTCCACCCCCACTAAAAATTTAAAATACTTAAAGGCTTCGGTAGAAGGTATGAGCGGATTGTATCTAAATGTATAGATCGACTCGCTCATATCTATTTATGTATGATATTTTCTGGTTATAAATAAGTAATTTTACTGAACTATTTGATGAAGAACTAAACAATTTATCTTTAATACTTTATTTATAACCCTAGTTAATCAAATTTATGTAAAAAGATGACTGAATTTCTGAAGAAGAGATTGATGCTCCTGTTCGCCAAGGTTAAGCTGGTAATAATATGAACAGGAAGCCTTTTTGTCCTGATAACTGAAATGACCGCTAATCGTTTATCAATTAGTCAGGAAAATTCCCATTATGTTACGTCTAATTCTAGACAATTAGATGTACAAACTGCCCAAGAAGAGGTTTATAGCTTCTTTGTGGAAATTGTCAATAAATTGCCACCAGAAGATGTTTTACGAGAATTCAAAACTTTATTTATAGACGGTCTTGATTGCGAATATTCCGATTATATACCTGGAATATATAGTGTATTTTTAGATGATAACGAAGAAGAATTATACAATACACTTAAGCGGTGTTGCTACATCATAATTAATAACTGGAAAACTAACCGAAAAGACAAATATATCCAAGACTTAGTTAATTTATTTGTTCATGAAAATCTGAAAATCAAAGACAATAATCCTCCAGTCGTAAAAACTTGTAAAGTCTGGTTAGAGAAGTTTGCGAACAGCAAAGATTACAAGGATCTGAAATTATTTGTTACTAAATATGAAGAATCATCTAAAGGTCATTGGGCTAATCGCTATACTTCCTATTTATTGATCGATCAATCTGTTAATAATAAGAACCCTAAAGAGCAACAAGAAGCTGCTAGAAGGCTTTCTAAACAGATGAAAGACAAATTTAAGTTTGAACTAGCAATGTATATTGCTCGTTCTCAATCTGCTGTCTCAAGCACAACACGCTATAAAAATCCCAGTATTTTGGGAGATCAAGCTCTGCGCTTAATAAAAGCAATTGTCTTAAAAAAAGGCGTATTTAGCCATGAAAATATCGCCCATATATTTATCAAGCAAACGGCAAATCAAACTCTGAAAGAATTTAAAGCAAGTTTAGAAAAATACCTATTTTTTCCTGTAGAAAATCAAGAATCAGTCGAAACTTGGCGGCGGCAGTTTGCACATAGTTTATCGTTCTGGAAAAAAGATTATAATCAAGAAATTATTACTAAAGAATTGTTTTTGAGAACCTGTAATCGAGTGATTGATTACTTGACAACCGAAAATTCTAAAGAACCTTCACAATTATTTATTTTATTAATTAGTCAAGGTCATGCTCTCACCCTAGTAATTATATTATTAAAGATTATTTTGATTTGTAGAAATTCTCGAAGACATTTAGAAACCCGGATTGCTCATTTGATTCGTTTTTACGAAAAATATTCCGAAGAGGAATGCAAAGGAGTAATAAAATTTATCGAGATTTTTAATATTACGTTCGCAATTTATGCAGAAAATGTAGAATATAACTTGATTAAGATGGAAGAAGAGGAACAAAGCAGTAATCAGCAATTGAATTTGGATAGTTATCGTGTGTTTTCACAGATAAAAGTAGATAGATAAAAATGAGTTTTGCCTGATTCAAGATTTCGCAAGGCGTTCATCTAACCAAGCTAAGGCAGCACCCGCAGTTTCAGCTAAAATACTGATGAGGCGATATAGAGCGATCGCACTAAATACTAAGGCAGATGGAAAGTGGTGTCGTAAAAGTTCATACGCAGTCGCTTCAAACACACCTAACCCACCAGGCGCACCAGGTATAACAAACCCCAACAACCAAGCGCAACTAAAAGCCCCAAATAACAAAGGAATTTGATTCGCATTCAACGAACCCAAGGCGAAAATAGTTAGTATAAACCCAGTGGCGCGTAGTCCCATAAAGCCCACTTCTCCTAACAAAGGGCGCAAAGGGTAGCTTTTAACACTGAAGGGAACAGTTGATTGAGTGGTAGCAGCAGACTTTTTTGCTTTTAATTTATACAAAAAACGAATAATGGGGTTTAAAAACCACGGATGAATCGCACCAAGGACTACAGCTAAACTCAGAAATTGTAGTATTTGGATAACAAGGGTACTATTAGCTGGTGCAAATTGGCTACTGCATAAGACAATGATGATTAAAGCAGCTGCTAGCATGAGTAGGGGTTCTAGCAAAACGCTTAAGGTGGCTGCACTGGTAGGAATATCGGCATTTTTAGCAGCGACAATTCGTCCGTAGTGATGCCAGATATTACCTGGTAAATACTTTGCGATGTTCGTTTTTAGGTAAACTTGGATGAATTGAATAGATGATACAGGTTGATTTAACTCTTGCAAAATCCAAGTCCAGATCCAGCCTGCCCAAGTATGAGCTAGTAAAGTTACCCCTGTAGCGATCGCCATAATTGCCCATCCTACATCATCAATGCGGATAGCTCTCACCTCAATCCAATTATCCTTTAAAGCTTTCCCTAAAAAAAACAGCGTTCCCCCCAAAATTATCCAGCGTAAAAATTGCTTCATGAATTTAGTCATTTAACGTTAAGAGCAACAAGGGCTGAATACCTCAAATCTTATGGTGTATCAGCTATATATCCAAATATTTTGAAGTATCAAACAACAATATGTAGTTCTTTTTACGAGAAATATATTACTTTATTTTATATCTCTCTAGAGTTAGATAAAAATATTATTTTTGTACTCATTAAAATGTAGCCTGCGCTAGAGGCAAAGAGCATTTTACTATTCATATCCTGAATACAGGTTATCAAAAGTGAGCGAACCAAAACAAGCACAATAACTTGCTGACCAATCCAATGATTCAGCAAATTCTTAGTTTATTAATATTTTGGTAAGGAGGGCTAAGTGAACGCAGTGAGAGTATTCTTGAAACAAATAAGATTGCGCCAGATATTAACTATCTTTTTAGCTGGACTATTGTTGATAGTTAGCACTGCTTGTAGTGGGGCAAATGCTCAAGGTGCAAATCCACAAAATCCTGCTGTACAAGCCGGTGGAGCAAACAACCCTTATAAGAATGGTGGAGACAAGTATAGCAACTATAGAATGTCTACCGATCCGAAAATAGCAAACCCAAAAGCCAATCAGGGACGTGACCAAGCTAGCTTACAACCAAGTTCGCAATTGTTGATTGCTACAAATACAGAATCTGAGATCCTTTATCCTGGTGGCGAGACACCAGCAGGTCGAGTCCAGAAAGAAGCAGAACTGCCATTCATCACAGATAAAGACTTCCGCCAGCCTGAACCCGGTGGTTTGATTCAGAATGAATCAAATGTAGGAGAGCGGGTTAAAGATCGGCTTGAGACTGTAAAAGAAGCCGTTGAAGAAGCTTCCGGCTTTTTGAACAACAAGGCAGATGAAGCTAAAGCAAGACCTGAATTACAACCCAATCCAGCAGGAAACAGATAAAACTCTTATATTTTCTGAATGCTTTGGATGTAAAATTAATTCCGAATGCCATCTTGGTTGAAGTTTAACTTAGTCACAAAAATGCAAGGACTTAGAACTATGAAAAAAGCAATGAATTGGCTGAAAAACATTCGTCCCTTGAAAGTTGTAACTGTTTTTTTAGCAGGGATGTTTCTATTTATGGCCCAGGCTTGTGGTGCTCCAGGAATAGCAACACAGCCACCACAACCTGGCGATCAAGCACCTAATGTTGAACGATACGATGCCACAAAAGATTATCCTCTGAATTCTCCTACTGGTGGAATCAATAACTTTAGTGATGTAGATCCCAGAGCAACAGATGAAAAGGCAGCTAATGACAAAGCTGAGGCATTAGTGAAAAATGCTCAAAAGAATATTGACCAAAAAGGAGTTAACAGTCCAGGGGAATATATCCGTAACTTCAAGGAAGGTACACCCTTAGGTCAAAGAGGGAGAAATCTGGGTGAAGATATAGGTAGTTCAGCTGAAGAACTTGGCAAAGGTCTTGTTAAGGGAACTCAGCGAGGAATTGAAAATATCAAGGGTAATACCCAGAATGCTGCTGAAGACGTGACGACAAATGTTCAGCGTGGAGCTGAGGATGCTGGTAAAAATGTTAAGCGCACAGCTGAGGATGCAGGCAAAGCAGTTAAGAACACAGTCGATTGAAATTAAGCTGATGCGCTTCTAGATTGTAAATTTTGACGTTAAGACTGTCCTAAGTCAATTGGTCATCTGTCCTTTGAAAACAAATAACTAATGACAAGGATTGCTCCTTTAATATACAACTTGAATGCGTAACAGCTTAGTCATTGCATCTCTGGTAAAAATATAAAAGCGCCCACAGATTAAAGTCTGGGGCTACTAAAATAAAGCCTGCACAAGCAGGCTTTATTTTAGTTTGATGTGGGCAGGATTTAAGATCGCGTGAGTTCGATGAACCCCTCCCTGCCTTGAACTAAAGTTCAAGTCTGTCCCTCTCCGAGTCGGAGAGGGACGGTTTTGCGTAGTAAAACCAGGGAGAGGTCTTTTGATTAGATTTTAGTAATGAGCGATCGCCTCTATAATTTCACGATCGTGTTATGTCACCGAATAGCCGATCGTAGCGATCGCTCTTGCTCTAATCTAAATACAGCATTTCATTAATTCCTAGCGAATTAATGAAAGGCAATACCTTGCATTGTTAATGCGGTGGCCGCCTTGTTAATACATCGACTTGCATTGTTAATACGTTCCCTTGCATTAAAAACGCTACGCTTTTACGCAAAACTGTATTAAGAAACTGCGTAAGCGTAGCTCTTCTCCTGTCGCAGACGCTCTGCTAGCTTGCTTCCACAAAGTGGTACGGCTGCGCTCAGGAACCACCCGTCATAAACATCGCTCATTCATCAGCAACACTACAAATACTTCTGCAACAATAACCCTAACTTTTCCTTCGTCGCTGCTGGTGCTTTATCCAATTGAGTCAAAATCGCATACTGCAACGCCGAATGCGCCTCACTGGTTGGCGGATTTTCACTCAAGCGCCGCACAGTTTCTTGAATCACCTTTTGAGCATTCACAGCATTTCGCAGCAAATTACCAATCACCATCTCCACCGTCACACTGTCATGGTCTGGATGCCAACAATCATAATCTGTCACCAGCGCTAAGGTTGCATAAGCAATTTCCGCTTCTCTTGCCAACTTCGCCTCTGGTAAATTCGTCATCCCAATGATTGTTGCACCCCAACTGCGGTAAAGATTCGATTCTGCCTTAGTAGAAAAAGCTGGCCCTTCCATGCATACATAAGTGCCGCCGCGATGGAGAGTAACTTCTGGTAAATTGAGAGATGCGATCGCATCTGCCAACACAGCAGCCAAATTCTGACAAATCGGATCGCCAAAGGCAATGTGAGCCACAATTCCCTCACCGAAAAACGTTGAAATCCGATTTTTCGTTCTGTCAATAAACTGATCTGGCACTACCATATCCAGTGGTTTCGCCTCTGCCTTCAAGGAACCCACAGCACTAGCTGAAATTAAATACTTCACACCCAATTGCTTCATCGCATAGATATTAGCGCGAAACGGTAACTCAGAGGGTAAAAGCGTGTGATTGCGGCCATGACGCGCTAAAAAAGCTACCCGCGTACCATCCAAAGTCCCCAGAATCAAAGCATCAGATGGTGAACCAAAAGGAGTCTCGACTCGCACCTCTTCAACATCTTTGAGGGCATCCATTTTGTAAAGACCGCTACCACCAATAATTCCAATACTAGCTTGAGCCATGATTCTGAACCTGTTCTTTACCGATCTGCTCAGTTATTCTATCGAAAAGGGGAGTAGCAGAAAACAAAGCGATGTCTACGATGAGCTAGGCGTAGGCGTAGCCCGTCGTAGACATCGCATTTCGTGCCTAACACTATTCAATTATTATCCATTCATTATTTCTTCAGGTACAAATAGCAGCGATCGCCCAGTTTTTCAAGGGTTAATTAATAATTTTTACCAATCAAATTTACGATAATTTTTGGAAATTAATGGTTATGATTAGCCTTGAAGTTAATCGTCACCATAGTATGTAATCAATGCTTAATGTATATAAATATTAAGTATACGCACTCCTACGCAGGGAAACAAAGCAAGCGTTATACTTTTGAGAAAAGGCTTATTTTAACCCCTGCTTTTAACATTTTTATAAATCAATGACTCTCAATTTTCGCTTTGCGGTAGTCAGCGACTTACACCTGGCACTTCCTCACACAATCTGGGATCACCCTAGCCGGTTTCATCTGGTAGAAGTAAGTATCTCAGCATTTAAAAGTGTACTAGAACATTTAACACAACTCGATTTAGATTTCTTGTTGTTGCCAGGAGATTTAACCCAGCACGGCGAACCAGAGAATCACGCCTGGTTACAACAATGTTTAGCCCAACTACCTTTTCCCGTCTATGTTGTTCCTGGTAATCATGACGTTCCTGTGTTGTTAGGCGATCGGCAATCGATTGCCTTTGCGGATTTCCCTTACTATTACACAAAGTTTGGCTACGAAGATCCACGGCAGATTTACTACATTCGTCAGTTATTGCCTGGAGTTAAGCTGATTGGACTGAATTCTAACTCCTTTAATGACCGGGGAGAGCAAGTGGGGTGTTTGGATGCCAAACAGCTACGGTGGTTAGAAGAGGTGCTAGCGGCATCTGGTGATGACTTAGTTCTGGTGATGGTGCATCATAATGTAGTGGAACATTTGCCCAATCAATCGAACCATCCACTGGCAAATCGCTATATGTTGTTCAACTCAGCAGAACTATTGCAGCTGCTGAGGCGCTACGGAGTCAAGTTAGTATTTACAGGGCATTTGCACGTTCAGGATATTGCTTACTCTGATGGGGTATATGATATTACCACTGGTTCTTTAGTTAGCTATCCTCACCCTTATCGAGTGCTAGAGTTTCATCGAGATAACCAAGGTAAAGAATCGTTGCAAATTTTATCCCATCGCGTAGAGTCACTGCCTGAGTTCCCCGACTTGCAACAATCATCAAGGCAGTGGATGGGCGATCGCTCTTTCCCTTTTTTAATCAAGCTACTAACTCACTCTCCATTAAACTTACCATTATCACAGGCAAAAGAATTAGCTCCTGGTTTGCGCGACTTCTGGGCAACTATTGCCGATGGAGATGCGGTGTTAGATTACCCTCATTTTCCTCCAGAAGTGCGGCGCTACATTCAAACATATAGTGCATCACAGTCTAACTCAGCGATCGCCACTGCTGGAAATTTGACGATGATTGATAATAACAGCACACTTGTACTGAATAAGAGTTAGGAGTCAACCCTTTCCGGGAATTCAAAATTCAAAATTCAAAATTCAAAATTATTATTCCCATAAATAAATTTAGCTGACGCGGGATAGAAGGGAATAATTAATAACCCGATGCCCAATGACCAATGACAAATGACAAATGACCAATGACCAATGACAAACTCATTACTGATTTTGGCGACAAATTCCAAATGCTGAGGTGTAAGCGTGTAAAAAGGTTCTGCCACCAACAGGGCCGATTTCACCGCCACAGAAAAAGCCACCTATAGGAATATCGTTAAGATAGCGCTGAAATAATTCAGAATCGAAGTTAGGTTTACCATAAAGTCCTTCACCTCGTCCCAGACAAGAAAACATCAAAGCAGCTACAGCCGAGGGTTCAGATTCTCGTTGATGTTGATAACTTTGGAGGAGTAATTCGAGGTCTTCAGCAGAGGCTTGGGCATCGCGGAGGTGGAATTGCAGCCTTTGACCAGGACGAACGCGATCGCCAATTGCGATCGCCCCAGCATTTGGATCGACTCCAAGAATACCACGTATTAAAAAGTCCCCTTGCTGCAAAGCCAGCTTAAATTCATCCATTGCCACACCAACAAACAGAGAATGCTGTGCTAAAATCCGTTCTTGTTCGCTGAGACTAGCAATCAAATCTCGCAACACCACTAGAGGCACTTGCTCATCTAACTCTAGAATGATATTGCGATCGGCTTTTGTAACTTGCAATGGCTTGCCAATCGGTCGGCATCCTTGAGCGACAATCGTTTCCAAAACAATATTGCCAGTCAAAGCTATACCAACAGTGCCCTCACGATACAAATTTTGCTGTTCTTCACCGTTAGTATCGTTACAAAAAAGGGCAACACGACCACCCATACCTCCACCACTAGCCTGTCCCCCGACGATCGTCGATCCTGGATAAGCAAAATCCAACCCCTGCAACAAATCGTTGATTCCAGAGGCGAAAGAACTAGACAGCAAAATAAACTGCGGTGTCGGTGATGGTGGTACACCGATCAAATCAAGCCAAGCATCTGGCGAACTGTCTAAATCAGGTAATTCTTCAGCAACAACATGAAAAACTTGAATTTTCACCCCTGGAAGGTGTGCTAAAGTCAAGCTAATAGCTGGTTCAGCTTCTAATTCTTGGGTTTCTCCGTTAACTGTCGTCCCAATTACACCACCACCACTACAGCCAATTAGCACAGGCACAGAAAGTTTTTCAGCTAGCAAAGGTAACAGTCGGGAATACTCACTCGTAAAAGCAGATGAAATGAATACCAGTCCTAAATCCGCAGGTGCTGTTAACGATGAAACAGCTCGTTCCACCACATCTGTAACAGCGGCTTCCAGAGAATGACGGGTTGATAGGGCATTTGCCCACTGCATTTGGTCTGCCATGAGTTTTGAGCTTCTTTCTCTATTTTAGGCTAGTAGATTTTGACTTTTTATTTTGGGAAGAATTGCATCTTACAAGAATTGATGCCAGCCCTTTATCTCCTCCATCCCAAGAAGTTGGGGTTGTCATTCCCTAATATAGGCATCTAAATATATTGTATGATTATTTATCTATGCTACTAATTCCACAAAATCTTAAAAAATAAAGGTAAATGCATTATAGATAGAGTAGCTTGCTGTATTGGTTATAAATCAATGGCTAAAAAACTAACTTACCATCGGTTAAATGGTTAGAATGGTTATTAATCAAGCGAAAAACTGCCATTTTCTATACTAGTATTAACAACACATAACGAGACTAAAGCAATGACCAACATCCAAGAAACAGCAAAAAGCGACATCCAAGAGCAAATCCAACAAGAAGTGGAACAAGCGCGTACTGTCTGTGATATTAACGGTAGCAACTCACCAGAGTGTGCTGCTGCTTGGGATGCAGTAGAAGAATTGCAAGCCGAAGCTTCCCACAAGCGCCAAAGCAAGCCAAAAAATTCTCTAGAACAGTATTGTGATGACAACCCAGATGCCATTGAATGCCGGGTTTACGACGACTAGAAATTGAGGTAACTGGATTTTATGTTGCTTGGTTAGCAAACAACCAGCATTGACTAAAGAAGACGCCCAGAGTAGAGGACGTGGAAACTCACCAATGTCCTCCACTCGCAAGCGTTTTATTTGGAGCTACTGATTTTAGTCGTGGAAATAAAAAATAAATTCCTTATTTGAATCAATAGGCTTCTTCCAAAGGGATAAGTTGCGATTTTCATAAATTAAACAACCAATTAATTGGCACTAGGGGCGTACAGATGTACGCCCCTAGAAATTTTTTGTAATACTCGTGACTTCTAGAACACCGATTCAGTAATTACGATGAAGTAACAGACTGCTCAGTAGTGTGAGTAAAAATTTTGGCAAGGACATGAAGATTGTGAACAACGGCGATACGGCGAAGGTCAAAGAGATTTTTGCGAGAACCAACATAACGAGCTTGCTCCCCCTGCCATCGACCAATGTGAGATAAAGAATGCTCAACAGCAACACGTTCTCTGAGCTTGGCACGGCCAGCAGGAGTTAATTGGCGTTGTTTTAATTCTTGGAATAATGGTTCATCAGGATGAATCGAAACACTGCGTCCAGACTTAGAAGTAGTGCAGCGTTCTCTTAGTGGACAAGTTGTACAAATATTTTTGGGGAACTGAACTTTGCCACCAACGCTAAAAGGTAAAGTAACCCCATTTGGGCAGGAAATAGTCTGATTGTCCCAATCCAGGCTAAAAGCAGTTTTGGTAAACTTCTTACCGTTTCTTACTTGCCAAGCCTTACAATAAATAGTCAGTTCATCGCTTCTGTTTTGAACCAAGGAACTACTGAGATAAGCACGGTCAATGTGTAACTCAACCAGATTTACTTGCTGGTGTTTCAAGTCAGTAGCAATTGCATCTGTCACAGATGCTTCAGGGACATTCGCTCTTGTGATTCCAACAGCGCGAACCAAACCGTTGTTTAAATCACGCAAGACATGACGCTTATAACCATCAAATCGTTGGCTTTTACTTTTACGCCCGTGCCTCATCAAATAATTGATGGCGATATTGCCGTAAGAACGTAAACAGCTTTGCTCGTTTAATTCGCTTGACGATACTTTGCTCTAATGCCGATAGCTCTATCGGCGGCTGCCATATCTGGGGTCGCATACGTAAATTCGCTGTTGGTAATGCACATTTATTACCTGAATTTACAACAATTTTAGTTACGCCTCTCCTTGAGACTTTATTAAATCTCCCTCCAAGCTTGTTTATTGCTATAAGTGTTGCCTAGTAAGCGTTTTCTCTATTTTCTCTTCCATTATTTACTTCATTCTGGGTTGATTTTTCTTTTCTTCTGCGATTACTGAATCGGTGTTCTAGTCATACGAGATTCAATAAACTATTATCAAGAAGAATTCAGGATGAATTGAAGTCCGACTGACTCTTGAATAAAAGGGTTTAATACCCCTGCCTTATTTAGCAGTCTACAATCAGGTAGTGGTATAAAATCGCACTTGATTTATTCATACTCCTGACTTCTTTTTATCTATTGTTTGAGAAAAAATATGGACTTTAATATTTGGTTTCGACCTTTCGTCTGGATTGATTACCGACTGGCAGTATTATTCCTGGTAATTATTCCGCTAATTCTTCTGATTTGGGCATTTGTACAAAAAGCAGAAGGCATACAACGCTTATTGGCTATATACTGGCGAGTATCAAGCTTGGTGGCAATCACGGTTTACTTAATGATTGCCCAATATCCAGTTAGCTTTATCTCTGGGTTGATAGCTCAGATTTTGATCCCGATTTCGCTGTGGTTCTGGGTGGATATCAACGATGAAATTGAGTATCAAACCAGTGGTTCTTTGAAATTGATTTTTACCTCTTGGCGCTGGGCAACAACTGTTTATTGTTTTTTAGGCGCACTAGCATTTATACCTTTTTTGGGTTGTGCTTTTTCTGGCAATATGCTAAAGACTCCCTATTGTCGTGTCTGGTTTGAGGCTCCGTTACTATTCAAAGAATATTTTCATGCTAACAGCAAGGCTGAGTTTTTAGGTTTTCTTGGCATAACTAGTTTAGTAATTTATGTGCTTTACTTAAGCTATTTTGTTTTGATTAAGCTGGGCAAACAGGGACGTTCAGCCACACCACAATAAGCATCGTTACGCCACCATACCCCTACTCTAAAAAAAATGAATTCCATTGGTAAGCGACTGGAACAATACACCGCTAAACGCACCAAAGAAGTCTTAATTGTAACGGTGGAAATTGGTGATGAGCAAGATACAATTGCTATTTTCAAAGGCTTTTCCAGTTCTTTGATGCGTCCAACGGCATTTGATGCAGATGTACCTGTTCTACCAGATGGGGCAAACATCCTCAACATTGACAGAGTAGCCAGTCCTTACAATCCTGAAGCACCGCGTTATATTCAACAAGGAATTTCTTGGGAAGCTATGGAAGCTTTATTATTAGAAGTGGGAGTCTAATTAATTCGTAATTCGTAATTCGTAATTCGTAATTTTGCCGAAAGACTTACTCAATTCTTTGATTTTACTAATAATTTTCTGGGGTCAGTGGTTAAACATAGATATCAAAGTTGATTACACCAACAGTTAAAATGGGGAGAAGGTGGTGTAATTAACTAAAATGCCTACTGCTGCTCAAGCAGCAAGTTTGTATCGTATTAGCTATCAACTGACGTATATCATGCTTCAGCCCATATACCTCATTTGCGTTGATAATCGGACTCGTAATATATACATTCTTGCTGGGTATGACGAAGAGATTGAATTCCAAATTTTACCCAACGGAGAGTTATCTGATGAGCCGAATTAATTACGATTCGATGTCTGATGTTGAATTAAAACAGTATTTTCTCAAGCATCGCGGGGATCAAGCTGCTTTTCAAGCATACTTAGACAGGCTTAATCAGCGTCCGCGTAGGATTGTTGCAAGCCCTGACGATCCCGATTTTGATGAGAAGGTTCAAGCAGCGATTCGCCAAAAGCTAGAAGCCGCAAGAAACAGTAATCAGCTGTAGACGAAAATCTGTGCGATCGCATTATTTCATGGATTATTGACTCAAGGTATTGGTCAGGCGATCGCAGTTAAGACAGACTGGATTATACTGTGAGCTTTATTTGGATGGGCTTAGATGCAATATTCACAGGATGCAAACACGCCAAAACAATTCAGTCAAGAACAACGTTGGGAAATTGTACAAACCTTGCTACAACGTAAGAACCTGAGCAGTCAGGCAAAACAGGCATTCCACCAAGCTTATCCCAATGCACCAGAAGAGATGCTGAAAACTGCTGTTTTTCACACTTACGTTGATGGGATTGGAGCCGCAATAGACTGGTTAGTTGATTTAGAGTTATTTTTACGTGAACCCAGTCATGAACTAGATACTGGTGTTGCGTATCACCTGCTGTATCACCTGTACAATTGGTATCAGTTCAATGCATTGCTTGCAGATGGGAAAACAGGAGTTTTGGAATGTCTCAAGGAAATTAAGGAGTTGGCTTCAGATGGAGATATAGAGGCAATTCTTGCAGCAGTTGAGGAGCTAGAATCGATGTTTGAAGGCGATCAAAACTATCCTAGTTTTTAGTTAAGCGGCTGTATCACATGAAGCAAGCTACAGATGGGTCTAAATTGCTATCTGAAACTGTCTTCTCTACGAGACGCTGCGCGAACAATTTTGAAGAATTATTTAGACATCATAATTTTCAATCCAACAGGGTGGGTTTATGTGAGGTCTCAGCAAAGTGGATAGAACTCAACATCAGTATTACAAACCGTGGCAGATAGGAGCTTTCCCAAAAAAACGTCGTGATGTGCAATTGCTTAAAGATAGTGACGATGGTCTGGAAATAGACCTCATTTTTTACGATCCAAATCAAACTATCACAGTGAAGTTCACATATACAGAAGTGTATCGGGTTATAGACGAAGGACGCAGGCTCAAGCAACTCCAGCACTTGCCTATACCAATGGAGGAAACATTATATGTGGTGTCCAATTCAGATATTGTAGAGGAGTTAGTGGATGAATCTTGCGGAATGTTGGAAACTAAGGATGTGGTTCATTACTTTATTGTTACAGACAATGATTGTATTGACGTTATTACCAAGGCTAATATCAAACCACAATTGGGGAAAAAATGCTAGGTTCAGTGATATAAAATGTCCCGTTCTGGATACACACTTCCCGTCTTTGCCTGCGCTGCTGCTATTGCAGCTTTAGATTGGTTACACGATCGCCAACCCCTAAGCATAGCATCAGTAGATTTGATTGAACCCGCTCAAATTGCAGAAATCCCGATTGAACAGGTAGCAGGATTATCTGAAAATACAGCTTTAGCGATCGCTCGCAGCGATCCTGGTGATAATCTTGATTTGACTAAAAATACACCGATTTGGGCGCTGGTGGAATGGCGAGAACAGGGTGATGATGCTGTAATTATTAAAGGTGGAGAAGGGATTGGTAGGCAATTAAATGCCGATCGCAAGCCTGCTATTTATGCTTATGCTCAAAGGCTGTTGCAAGAGAATTTGCAACGAATGCTAGCACCGGGAGAAAAAATCACGGTGACGATTATTCTACCCGAAGGGCGATCGCTTGCTGTTCGGACTTCAAATTCTGCCTTTGGTGTGGTTGAAGGACTTTCCCTTTTAGGCACAACTGGTATTTCTCAACCTTTAAGTACACCAGATCAGCTTGCCGTTTTTCGGGCAGAATTACAAAATAAAGCCAGTCGTTTTGAAACTTTAGTATTCTGTATCGGGGAGAATGGCCTAGATTTGGCGCGTAAACTAGGGATTAATCCCGAACAATTAGTCAAAACTGCTAACTGGCTTGGCCCAATGTTAGTAGAAGCTGATCTGCTGGGTGTAAAAGAAATCTTATTATTTGGCTATCACGGTAAGCTGATGAAACTGGCTGGCGGTATTTTTCACACCCATCACTACTTAGCTGATGGACGGCGGGAAATTTTGTCAGCGCACTGTGCGATCGCAGGTTTAAAATCACCAGATATCCTAGCTGTGTTTAATAGTGCTACCGCTGAAGCAGCACTAACATACTTAAAATCCCTAGATGCTGCAACTAGTAGTAATTGGGTAAATAAAGTTTACAGTGCGATCGCCGAAACTATCGATCTTCGTGCCCAAGAATACATTCAAAGCCATAGCGAAAGCGGCACAAAAGTAACAGTCTGTGGCTCTATTCTCTTCGATCGCGATCGCAAAATTATCGTGAAGAGTAAAACTGCTGGTCTGTTGATGGGAAAATTATGTTAATTTATTATGAATAATCGTAAACAATCCAAAAAAATAATCCTTTAAGTAACCACTCTAGGGTAGATTTATCGTTTTAATACCATCTCCAACTCCGGGGTTTGACAAATGCACGTAAACTAGCGTTTGTCAAGGCTTTCTATACCATTATCAGCCTATCCAGGCTGGATAATAGCATCACCATAAACCACAAAGCATCTATTTATCCTTAACAGATATAACACTCCCGTCATGAATACAGCGGTGACTCTACCAACAGAACAAGCGCCCCAAACATTGGAAACTTTTGGGCGGCTCGATCGCCAATTGATTGTAATTTTGGATTTTGGCTCTCAATATTCTGAGTTGATTGCTCGTCGCATCCGCGAAACTCAAGTATACTCGGAAGTTTTATCCTATCGCACTACTTCTGAACATTTGCGCCAACTTAATCCCAAGGGAATAATTCTCTCAGGTGGCCCAAGTTCAGTTTATAGTGATAACGCTCCCCATTGTGACCCAGAAATCTGGAATTTGGGAATACCCATTTTGGGTGTTTGCTATGGGATGCAGTTGATGGTAAACCACCTTGGTGGGGAAGTGGCAAAGGCCGATCGAGGTGAATACGGCAAAGCCTCATTATATATTGACGATCCCACAGATTTGCTTACTAATGTTGAAGATGGCACTACTATGTGGATGAGTCATGGAGACTCAGTTATCCAAATGCCATCAGGGTTTGAATTGTTAGCACATACAGAAAATACTCCCTGCGCTGCTATTGCCGACCACGAAAAGAAACTTTACGGCGTTCAGTTCCATCCAGAGGTAGTGCATTCTGTTGGTGGCATAGCATTAATCCGTAATTTTGTCTACCATATCTGCGATTGCGAACCAACTTGGACAACAGCGGCTTTTGTTGAAGAAGCAATTCGAGAAATTCGCGCCAGAGTTGGTGACAAGCGAGTGCTGTTGGCCCTGTCTGGTGGAGTGGATTCTTCTACCCTGGCTTTCTTGTTATACAAAGCGATTGGCGAGCAACTGACTTGCGTGTTTATCGATCAAGGCTTTATGCGAAAATATGAGCCAGAGCGATTGGTAAAGCTATTTCGAGAGCAGTTTCACATTCCTGTTGAATATGTTAATGCCCGCGATCGCTTTTTGGCTAAAGTTGCCGGAATCACAGATCCTGAAGAAAAACGCCGCCGCATCGGACACGAATTTATCAGTGTATTTGAGGAAACATCCAAGCGCCTCGGTCACTTTGACTATCTAGCTCAAGGAACTCTTTATCCAGATGTGATTGAATCTGCGGACACCAACGTCGATCCCCAAACTGGTGAGCGGGTAGCGGTGAAAATTAAAAGTCATCACAATGTTGGCGGTTTGCCAAAAGACCTAAGATTTAAATTGGTCGAACCACTGCGGAAACTATTTAAAGATGAAGTCCGCAAACTTGGGCGTTCCATTGGTTTACCAGAAGAAATTGTTCAACGACAACCCTTTCCTGGACCTGGTTTAGCAATTCGAATTCTGGGAGAAGTTACATCTGAGCGGTTAAATATTTTGCGCGATGCTGATTTGATTGTGCGGCAAGAAATTAACCAACGCGGTATGTATCATGATTTCTGGCAAGCATTTGCTGTATTGCTACCGATTCGTAGTGTTGGCGTTATGGGAGATCAACGTACTTACGCTTACCCCATTGTTTTGCGGATTGTTACCAGTGAAGATGGCATGACTGCTGATTGGGCGAGAGTGCCTTATGATGTCCTGGAAGTGATTTCTACTCGAATTGTGAATGAGGTAAAAGGGGTGAATCGCGTGGTTTATGACATCACCTCTAAGCCACCTGGAACCATTGAATGGGAGTAATCAAGGTTTGAGTTGACTTAACTAAAAGCTGATTACTTTTTACTAAGGTTCAGATTACTTGCAGGAGTTGAGATTCACATACAGCAGTTTGAAAGTTAATAGTTAGGTGTATTACTTTTGACTCCTAATTACTGACTGTATCTGGAGCGTCTGTTACTTCATTTCAATAAGCTTAAGGGTTATTGGTGTAGATAATTGGTCTTTAAAGATGCGAGAAATTGCGTCTCTAAATCTAGGTTTTGAGCTTATCTGAACTGTATTGATTTAAAAATGACAATGCCGACCTGACTAGTTTTAAGACTCGGCATTGTCTATTTTTTTGACTTTTTTCAAGCTCCATCAAAATCCAAACCTAATACTTTTCGGGTAAGGGGAAAAGGAGAAAGGGAAAGGGTTTGAATTTATCTTTCCCCCTTTGCCTTTTAACCTTTCCCCAGACCAAAAAAGAGATTATTGAGTTTATCCGAAAAGTATTGAATCCAAACCTGTTAGTAATAAAGCAGTCAGTAGTTAGCAAGATTATTTTTAAACTTTAACGAATAGTTAAAGTTAATTTTTTAATGTAAATGAATTTAAACAATAACATAATTTTATCCAGTCAATAATTATAAATACCAGTGAATAATTAAGTATCAATTAAATGGTGACTAGACAAATTGAGTTATATTCTAGGAAAATAGGCGCGATCGCAGTAAAATTACCAATGGTATGGTGATAGAGATAAAAAATAAGTAGCTGATTGGAAATACATTTCATTCGATCAACATTAATGGAGATGTTATGGAACCTGCCCTTCCCCTTGCTGGCTTAAACATCCTCGTAGTTGATGATGATGATGATAGCCGCTTTTACATTACTACTGTGTTGGAAGCTGATGGAGCCACCATTATGGCAGTTGCATCGGCAGCGGTAGCATTGAAAGTATTACCTGAGTTGCAACCAGATGTCTTGATTTGTGATATTGCAATGCCTGATGAAGATGGCTACACCCTGATCCGCAAGATCCGGGCACTAAAGCCTGATATTTATGGAAAACTTCCAGCGATCGCTTTAACTGCTTATGGTGATAGCGAGTATCGTAGCCGTGCTATAGAAGCGGGTTTTCAGACTCATGTGCCTAAACCAGTCGATCCCGGAGAACTAGTTGCGATCGTCGCAGATTTGGTTGCTTCTTATAAGAATTAACACAAAGATGCAGTCATTTGTCGGTTTTTATTTGTTATTTGCCTCATCTGCCCCATGTTCCTCATCTAAAAGCGAATTGGCTATTTGAGAGTTACAAGTTTGTTTGGGTGTAAACCCGATCGTACTTAGATAGAAGTTTTCTCATCTACACACTAATCAAAATTCAGCTTTTATTAAAAAAAAATAAATAATTATGTAATTAAGTCTGTTGATTTATTTATCTATCCGCTCTTTTATTTTTTCATCTGCTCGATTTGAAGCGATATTATGTTTAACAAAGATTCTAGACTTTACAAATGAGTTTTCTTTTTCTTTTGTTTATGAATTCTAATCTGAACTCAAATAGCTGTAAGCTATGTTTAGCACTACTTTCAGACATTTTTCTCGTTATTTTCCGACAAGTCTAATGAGAGAGGGCTTATAAATTGGGATTTTGGAGCTGTTGACGGCTCTTTTCCCCTGCCCTGAAAAAGGAGTATGTGAAGAAATTGCCTACGGGGCACGAAAGGTGTTCTTAATTTACGCACTTACGGGAGAAGGTTCCAGTATTAATTGCTATTGTTACTGATGTGATGTATAAACTAAATATAACCTGTATTGTCATTTGACACTTAAACTCATGAGTCAAGAAACTTTTACAGACCCCTCTGCAAACTACAAATTTACTGAAGACAATTTTGCTGTACCAGATGAAGACTTTTCCCTAAAATACTTTGAGGCACAAGTCACAAAATCCGAAATGTACTGGAGCCGCTTTGGCGGTCGTCCAGACTTATCCGGTAAAGTTGTCCTTGAGATCGGCTGTGGACATGGTGCGCTGTGCATTGATGCAGCCATTTCTGGAGCAGAGCGGGTAATAGGTCTTGACCTCATAAGTAGCCGTATCGAATTTGCGCGCAATATCGTAGCGGAACGCTACCCAGATATTGCCAACAGAGTAGAGTTTCATCACTTGGATATTGACAACTTGACGACGCTTGACGGCCAGGTTGATATCGTAATTTCCAAAGACACTTTTGAACACATCATGGGCATAGAGCGAGTTCTTCTTTCAATAAAACGAGTTCTACGGCCAGGGGGCTTACTGATAACTGGTTTTAGCCCACTTTACTACAGTCCTTTTGGCGATCATGGACTTCACGCAATTGGAAAGCGCATCAAGATACCATGGGCGCATCTCATTATTGGCGATGCGCGTGTTGTTGAAGCTTATAATAAATACCATCCCGGAATCGAGTGCCATTCGATCTATGACCTTGGACTCAATAAACTCAAGCGCCGCGACTTCTTGAAAGCCTTTAATAAAGCCGGATTTGTGATTGTTAGCGAGACTACAAATGCTTTAGAAGGAGCTTCCAAATTTATGCCATTGTTTCGCTTTCTGAGTAAAGTTCCTGGACTCGAAGACTATACAACAGTCAATATGTACGTTATAGCCCGTAAGACTTAGTAACTCATCTCTGTGGTGTACGCACAAGTCCTAAAATCCTTGTTTGCTAAGATCAAGCCTTAGCACGCAAGATTTGGAGTTAATTATCAATAAACTAAGATTATTGATAATTAACTTAACGGAAAATAAAGTATTTTAAAAATAATTTTCCGTTCTTTACCCTCTATTTGATTCCCAACTCGACTTGTGTGTACACCGTAAATAATATCAATTCAATTAATGATTGCAACACATCCTTGGGTAAAAACACAGGTAAATCGCGTCTTTACAAATGGTCTATTTGTCGCATTCTTTTTTCAAATTGTATAACTTATCTAAGGATATTAAAATAATTAATTCGTTATTCATGATACTCCATCTATATAAGGTTTGCGAGCATTAGAACAAGCCGTGATTTTTAATTTTTTAAGCTACTTCAATCCAGTTTCAAAACTAATTTGCTCAGATTTATATGCTGGTGGCTCGACGTGAATTAAAATTCTCACTGGACGAAATCGTTCTTCTAATCGGCTTTCTACTTCTTCGGTGATGTGGTGGGCAGTTTCTACGTCTGATGCATCCACTATTAAATGCATTTCAATGAATACTTGACGACCAAGAAGGCCGCGAGAAGCGATCGCGTGACAGTTAATTACACCTGGAACAGAAGTTGCGATCGCGTGTATTGCTTCTGGTGCGATCGCCATTCGATCCACAAGCCAAGGCAAATTCTCTTTTAAAACTGACCAGCCACTCCAAAATACCAACAAGGCGACAGGAAAAGCTAACACCAAATCCACCCATTGATAACCTAGCCAAACTCCTATCAAGCCACCAATTACAGAAATTGTCACCCAAACATCGCTCATGGTATGTGTCGCATCAGCGATGAGAATTGAGCTACCTACCCGCTTACCCACAGCACGTTCATAAAACGCCACAAAAATATTCACACCCAGCACAATTAGTAATAACCACAATTCCGGGGGCGATATTTTTATCGGTTCACCACCACCTTTGAGAATTCGTTCGATTGCTCCTTGCAGAATTTCAAAACAGGCTATTCCTAAAAATGAGGCAATTCCTAGAGCGCCTACTGCTTCAAATTTGCTGTGTCCGTAAGGATGCTCGCGATCGGGTTGTGGAGAAGAAAATTTACTCGCAACTAATCCTAAAACGTTGTTGGCGCTATCTGTCACACTATGCAAGGCATCAGCTAGTAAACTCAAAGAACCTGTCCAGTAGCTCACAAGTGCTTTCAATCCCATTACAAACAGGTTGAGTAATAGAGTAATAATTAAAACCTTTCTTACTTCAGCGCGGTTATCGTAAGTCATAGATAATTTATCACATCAAGTTCTATGACCTCTAATGTAGACCTCAAAATAGAAATAAACACAAATAAAGTGTATCAAAGTCTTACACAGTAAGAGTTAAGTCTCTCTATAGTCTCTATATTTTAGATTGTTTTATTGAGATTCTTTTTAACTAACGGCAGCTACAAGCTGGATAGCCATTGTTAATGGCTTTAGAAATAACCGCGTATTTTTAGCATTAATTTCAGGAATATTTTAATTAACTTTGTTATTAATACATCAACTGAGATCGTATTGAGTTGTATTCAAAGATATTATGACAACCATCAGTGGTCTGTATTTCCTCTAAATAACCGATCGGCTTAATGAGTGTTATTTAATATCTGATAAAGATAAGGAAGCTCATAGTTTTTTCAAAAAATGGTCAAAATTTGAGGAGCGAAATCTGACAGTTTCCACGTCAGATGTCTATGTGATACCAAATAGGCACTATCTTTACTGCGGCCACGCTTGCAACGCTGTCTCCACAACCCGTAGGAGTTCCGTTCGGGTAGCTCCGGTTGCCGCCAGAACTGATATTCCACAATTGACTGTCACGACAAAACGGGCGAGAGCCGCTGGATCGGAATCAGCCGACAAGTCACCCTCCAAAATCGCCTGCTCGAAACGCTTACGCACAGAAGCTTCACTCGATTCTCGGCGTGCAGACAATTCTTGCCGCATCGGGTCAGCTGGATCTCCGCATGAAAGCGTGCCATGAACCCAGAGACATCCGGGTGGATTGTGTGGATCGGTTCCTAAGTCAACGACCCCGTGCATCATCTTCTCGGCGACCTGGCGCGCAGTTGGCTCTTTGAGAGCCTCACGAAGATAAGCTGATGGCCCGTCAGCATAACGAGCCAGCACTTTGCGAAATAGAGATTCTTTGTTCCCAAAGGCGGCGTAAAGGCTAGGACGATTAATGCCCATAGCCTCGGTCAGATCCGAGAGGGATGTGCCTAAATAGCCCTTGCGCCAGAACACATACATTGCACGAATGAGCGCTTCATCGGTATCGAACTCGCGGGGTCGGCCTATGGCCACAGTGGTTTTTTCCTGTTTCATACTCATCAGTATAATAATTTCTTGACAGGCTTACCCCTATGCTTTATATCTATACCAGACGATACAAAACTTTAATCACAAAAGAATTTTATGAGCAACAAAAAACTTACTGGGAAGGTGGCATTGGTAACAGGTGGCTCACGCGGTTTGGGGGCAGCGATCGCTAAACGTCTAGCACAAGATGGGGCAGCTGTTGCCCTCACCTACACTAGCTCGCCGCAAAAAGCCGATGAGGTGGTGCAAGCGATCAAAACAGCAGGTGGGCAAGTTTTGGCTATTCGCGCCGACAGTGCCAACGCTGAAGCGGTGAAAAATGCTGTCACCGAGACTGTAAAAGCTTTTGGTCGTCTCGATATCCTCGTGAACAATGCGGGTATCGCCACTTTGGCTACTATCGACGAGTTCTCACTGGATGATTTTGACCGAATCATCGCGGTTAATATTAAGGGCGTGTTTGTGGCAACTCAAGAGGCTGTCCGCCATATTGGCGAGGGCGGACGGATTATTATGATTGGCAGCGTCAACAGTGACATCATGCCATTTGCTGGTGGTTCCGTCTATGCTTTGACCAAGGGTGCGATCGCAAGTTTTACGCGCGGTCTGGCCCGCGATCTCGGCCCTCGTGGCATCACAGTAAATAATATCCAACCCGGCCCAGTGGATACCGACATGAACCCAGCGGAGGGTTCCTTTGCCGACACTATGAGAAGTATGACTGCCCTCCAGCGCTATGGTCGGAGTGAAGAAGTAGCCGACATGGTTTCCTATCTTGCCAGTGCAGAAGCCGGTTTCGTTACTGGTGCGAGTCTAAACATTGATGGTGGCTTCACAGCCTGATTCGGCGGTAACAAAACGACCAGGTAATACTGTGATTGCAAGCCAATGAAAGCCTGTTATGTAGTAAGCACTTCATCCTAACAAAGACGCTGCGCGAACGGGTTCGTTAGTCGCTCATGGGGGAAACCCCCTTGGCGCTAGCCTCTTTCAAAGGGAGAAGACCGCGCTAACTTACTACAAACTTATTTACCCAGGACAGAATACTTGTCTTGACAGACTAACGAATTACCCGCAACGGTACTAATGGTCTTTGAAGAAGACATCGGGAACTTTCAGAGTGGGATTCAGACCCCTTATTCCGGTAATATAAGTACTTATCAAGAAGTTTTAATAATAAAAAATATGTCTTCAATTCCTCTAACATTGAACTTGATTGAGGGTTCAGTCTCCTTCAGTTTTTCACCCCAAGCAGCACGAGAATTAAAGGCAGCAACGGATCAACTGATGGAACGCCTAAAAGCGATCGCCGCTAAACCCACTCCTGGCGGTGGTAGAGTCACTCCCCAGCCTCCCCTGGAATATCGTTATACGGGTGAAGTATTTTTAGAAGTTTTTTGTAATCCTAATATCTGGCCAACACCTTTCGCAGCCAAGGTTTTGCTGACTGTCCGCAATGTCAACATTCGCTTGACTACTGAGGCGGAACTTACTCGCATTATTGAAGACATTAATCAATATTTAGAGCAAGTAGGATAATAGTCAAGTGAAGCAGGCAGGAGAGAGAGCTATCTATGAAGGGTGGAGCTTGAATCTTCCCCCAAAAATGTAAAGATGATTTTTTTATGCTTTGCAAGATTTTTTCTGAAAAAATACTATAAAAATAAAAATTTTGGATTTTGCGAAAGTTGAGCTAGTTGCTTGCGGAGGTTCCCTGTATTGTCGCAACTGGTAACGGTTAGCCTTTACTTAGCAAACTTTTCAAGGCTGATTTTGGCTTTTAACAGCAAGCAGACAATCGCTTCCTTCAAGTAAGGGATGCAATAAATTGCGAGTCGAAAGCGAAGTTCCTACACTTCTATCGGATCGATGTAGGAACTTCGCAGAATCTATATACTAAACTCAAGCCGTGACACCAGATGTACAGAACAAATGGTTTTGATGCCTTCTTTAACTTGAAAAGTTGTATAAATTCAGACTCAACTGCTTCTGTATTAATCAAAAACGCAAGATTCTGTATAGGGCAATGCTCATTCAAAACTAGAGATTATCCGCCAAATTGAGTGTTGAATCTTTGATGGTGAGATTCACACATCAAAAACAAACCCCCAATCCCAAACCCGAAATCAAACATTGATTAGTCGTTGTCCCACTGTTCGCGACCAATTAGGTCGCCAATGCGATCGCGTAACAAAAAGTCACATTTCTCTAATTCACATTCAACGCAAACCCACTCTCTCGCTGGAATGTATTGGCAGAGGCTATATATTGGCTGTTGTCGGCTAACCATTCCCTTTTGCACCAGTCGGCGTGCTTCGTCTTGAATCACATCTAGAGAGTAGTAATTGATAGAAGGCACCGTATTCACACTCATGGTTTTTACTCACAAATTAACACTTACGATAGTGTTCCCGTTAAAAATTAGGAACAAACATTACAGAAATTAGACTTGTGGCTAAGATTTTGTAGTTTGCTATACGGAACTATTTTTATTTTGACGCTACATCTCCTGAAATTATCTCAAGAAATGTTAAGAAAGTCAACGAATCCTGACATTTGTCGAAAATCCGCTTTACAAAAAAAATTCCAAGTAGTTAACTTAACCTGCTTATGTAACTGTATGACTTTGATGCCACAAGTCTGAAAGTCTTGCCATTAGTGTATTTAGGCAAGATTTGGTGGGTGGGAAGAGTTTATATCGCCATCGCTTACATATCAAATAATCACCTTAAAAGCTGGATCTACAACTGCGGGTATTCATCTAAGGTAAGCAACACAATAATATTTGTCAGTTGTTAGGGTATAAATTGTTGCAAATTATAACTGAAAAAGTATACTACGAAGGCTTGAACCATAGCATCTGTTAACAATTTTTTAAGTAAGCCTGTAATTTCTTAGTTAATTTCAGCACTAACACCATCCAATTTTCTTTTGAAAAACATCTGTAAAAGGGTCGAGTAACAATACTTGTCGGTTAAAGGGAAAAGGGAAAGAAAAAACCTTTAACCCAACCCCAGTAACCTTTTCCCCAAACCAAATTCTGAGTTCAAAATGCACAAAGCGAGTAGTATTGGGTCGAGTAATACTCTAATTCATAATCAGGACACAGATAAACAAGAGTCATAATTTCAGAATTAGTGAATATTCCACCCATCAAGGAATGGAGTTTTAGCAAGGAAGAATAGACATCTTGCAAAAGTAGCTTTTGCTTTCCGGTTGGAGAAAGGTTAAAGGTTACTGAGTTTGGGAAAATTCCATACCTTTACCCTTTAACCCTTCCCTTTTTCCCCACAAATGCCAAGAAGTCTGATGTTTAAACCTTGTTTCGCCTACAACAAGAGAAGTGTCTTGCTGAATTAGGCTATGTTCACATTAAAACAGACGCGATCTAGTCACGTCTGTAAACTGTTTGGCGGATTTGCTGAGATTAATTGTTCTGAAGTTACATTGTTGTTTTAGTTACTTATTCGGAGAATTCTTCATCATTTTGAACAGCGCTGTCTTCTACTGCTTCCAGATTTTCTGGGGAGCGATCGTGGTTAAGTTGATTTAGTAGTGCTAATACTTTATTACCGCGTTCTATAGAGCGATCTTCGAGAAATATCACCTCTGGTGTACGACGTAGCCGTACCCGCGCTCCCAGTTCGCTACGGACGTAACCTGTGGCCGACTTTAAGCCTGCCATTGTTTCTACCTTAGCTTCATCTGTACCATAGATGCTGACGTAGATTTTGGCGTGTTGCAGGTCGCCGGAAACATCAACATCAGTCACACTGACCATTCCAGTACCCACACGGTCATCCTTAATTCCGTTAAGCAGCATTTGGCTAACTTCCCGTTTGATCAGTTCAGCAACGCGGGAAACCCGACGATTTGTAGCCATAAAAATTTCCCCTCATCACAGAGGTTGTACGACAAAATATAAATGCAAGTTGGGTTGACAGTACTTAGCGAGAGCAACCGTCTATGGGGCACAGCCCCTATATAACCCTAGTCTAGATTGGACTCAAGCCCAGCATTGCCCGTAGGGTGAAAGTAAGAAAGACTAAACTGCTCACAAATAAACCCAAGATAGCGATCGAGGTGACAGGGCGTTTCAACAATGGCATTAATGGCGCAAAGGTGTTCAGAAACAAGCCTAAGACGATCGTAATTAAGTATCGGGGGTAGCGAAAAACGTTATCCCAAAATCCGTCAAACATCTGAATGTAAACTGCCTTGTTATATACTTACGTTTGTTTTGATATGCTTTATCTACTCAATTGTAATATATGCGGCTGGAAAATTAGCCAGTTAATCTAAAATTTGGCTTGTCGGTTATATTGGCTTTATTTAATCATGATTATTTTCAGTGAAATTGTAAATAAATGGTAATTCAAGTCTCAAAGGAAGCTAGCCCACGTCCATTTTTGAAGTGGGCGGGGGGTAAAAGTCGGTTGATACAGCAATATATTCCTTTTTTTCCCAAGAGTTATAAAAATTACTATGAGCCATTTTTAGGTGGGGGTGCTGTTTTTTTCTATCTCCAACCCAGTGCAGCCATTTTAACTGATATTAATGCCGAATTAATTAACACTTATTGTTGCGTTAGAGACGGTGTAGAAGAATTAATTTCTCTATTAAAAGAGCATAAAAGCCGACATAGTAAAGATTATTACTATAGTGTTAGAAATAACGCTGATGGTACTGATATAGAAAAAGCGGCTCGTCTAATTTATCTTAATAAAACTTGTTTTAATGGTCTTTATCGAGTCAATTCACAGGGGAAATTCAATGTACCTTTAGGCAGATATAACAATCCTAATATTTGTGCTGAGGTTTTACTCAAAGCAGCCTCCAAAGCGCTTTTCCATGCAGAAATTAAACAAGCAGATTTTACAGAAGTCTTAAATCATGCGACTAGCAGTGATGACTTTGTATTTTTCGATCCGCCCTACTATCCTATCAGTGATACTAGCTATTTCACTGCTTATAGTCAAAATTGTTTTAGTAAAAAAGACCAAGAACTTTTAAGAGATACTTGTGCAGAGTTAGCGAATCGTGGTGTCAAAGTTATGGTATGCAATTCTGATAGTGAATTTATTAAAAAAATCTATACTGATATTAATTTTGAGACCTATAAAATTAAAGCAGCACGTTCAATTAACTCGAAAATAAAAAATAGAGGCACGATTGACGAACTATTAATTACATCTTTTAAAGATTTTTATTTGCCCAAGCAATGAATCTATCTAAGCTATAAACTGCTAATAAATTATGGTTATCATTAACTCTTGCTTTCAGCCATTTGCTTGCCCCTTCTCGCATACCTTCACCGCCTAAAATTACAATAGTTGGTGCTGGGTAATAGTGCTGAATATTCATGTTCAAGTAAGGAAACTTTTCATCAACTGAACCGGGGCTTTCTTGCCATTTGCACTCAAAAATTAAACCAGATGGCATTGCAGATGAGCCGACAACATAAAAATCAACCTTCAGATAGGTATGATAAATTCCAGTTCCAATATAGACTTCTTTGCCATAACGTTTTGGCAATAAAGTAGCATTTAGTATAAATTCTTTTTGGACATAGTTCCCTACTTGGAAATAATTATGCCCATGCAAGATTGCTTCTACATTTGCTTCTAAAATATTCCCAGACTTATTTGCCCGTCCGCCTTGAGTCAGAGCCATCTTCAATCCCTCTGCCAAAAGTCCTGCTTATTATAGGATTTCACAGAAGTAGGAAAAAAGGTTCAGTTACTTAATATGAATTTTTGATTTTGATGTAAACAAGGTTGGATTAATGGGTGAAAAATCGGAAAATATTGGTATTTTTGTACTAAATAAATACAAATGTATTAATAATTTGGATGAGTAAGGAGTTAGTAATTTAGATAAATTCAGATAAGATTTATTTGTGTAAGATTGCGGCGAATTGAGGGGTGAAATTTAAACGCAGAGGGGCGCAGAGGGAAGCGCAGAGGCATGCAAAGAATTCGCTACGAATTAATGAAATTTTGTCCTTGGTGTATAAGCTAAATTCGCGCTCCTTGTCCCAGTCATAAGCTTTGATAATGGTTTTTAGTTATTTCACTTTGGCTTCAACCTGTTTGTGCTTCAGTATGACCGTTGCGGATAGACCATGCTATTTCTAAAAGTTGAGTCCAGCGCTTTTGTAGCTGTTTTGGGGTGCATTTGATGGCTTTGGCGATCGCAACGTCGTTTTCCCGTGCAGTTTTTAACTCTAATATTTGCTGTTGCTGTTCTGTGAGTTGATTCACAAAGATTTCCCACTGCTGGGAAGATAAACCCAACTTTTGCTCTAAACCCGCGCCTAACCATTGATGTACTAATTGCCAGTGGTGTTGTTTGGCAAACTTTTCTACGTGATATTTAAACCGTTGTTGGAGATAATCGCGCTGACGGCTAGTTAAACCGAGAATTTGGTCAATTTCTGGGGCTGAAAGGTCTTGAAGTTTCAAGCTGAGGTAGTTCATACAATCAGATTGACCTTGAGACTCGAGGTATTTCATCAATTCAGTGATGACGCGATCGCGTTCTGATTCTTCAGATGGATCGAAATTAGTTTGGGCGATCATTTGCGATCGCAGCTGTTGTACCGCCGAGTTACGCTGGTAAGATTCTGCTTCTTCACCCTTAGCAGACTCTACCGCCATTTCAATATCCACGGTGGTTTCTTGGGGCTGACGACGAGCAAAACCTTGGGCGCGCAAGATAATCAATTGCTGATTTGCACCACCAGGTAAATTGATCCGGCGTTTGGCATACTGTTCTGTAAAAGCCATATATTCAGCTAATTGCAGCTGAGTACGCGGCGTGTGATTCTCTGGTAGTTCGTTTTCTCTACGGAAAGCTTTGATTGCTTCGATATAAAATGCTTGTAAAAAATCTTCAATTAGGCTGTAACGAGCATCAAAGCCCAACTCCGAACCAGATACAGTTACATGACGGTAAACCATAGCACCCAAATTGCTATGTAATTCCACTCGCCCTTGTTTGGAACCTAGTTGGTAGTAACGTAAGCATTTTTGCATCCGATGCCTTCCCAACGTCATCTGCCAGGACTTGATTTCCCCAGATGTTTGAATGCGGGAGCTTTTGTCACAAATGCGTTCTACTTCTACGGCTATGCGCTTTGCTAAAGCTTCTACACACTTGGGTGTTGCTTTCACTTGCGCTTGCATTTCCTCAGACAGCAATTGAATCAAGCGATCGCTGCTGCTATTTGAAAATTCTTCAGTCGAAACGTGGTTCTCAAAAATGGGTGTAGAGTTTGGTAGATTGACGACGTTAGCTTTCATGACTTTTCCAGTAGTATTGCACCGTAATTACAACGCAGACACAGCAATCAAGACCGTCCAAGGCTTGTGAATCTTTAGGCATTTATCCATCAAGACTTGTCGTATATAATGCTCACATCTAAAGCTCATATATCAAAACTATAGGAAATACGAAAGAGTTACAGTTATGGCAATGTGTCGCTTTTCTTCACAAGCCACCATCTCAACGCTGGCACACGAGTACCCGCCATTTTCTGAAAGTTGTCAAATACCTTACTGTGCCAAGTTTTGCCACCATCCTCTTATATCCACGGTCTCACATAACAGCCGAGCGTAGACATCACTTTTAAATATGACAATTTTAAAACTGGAGTTATTTTTATCACAATTTCCGAAACCGAGAGGTGCGCCTGTGAAGTGGAATTCTTATACCCATGCTGCTGCTGTTTCCCAACCTAAACCCCTCCGTATAATTGCTGCTTCGTCTCCGGTCATATCTAGGATGGTAGATACTTCAAATGTAGGTTCCTCGCCAGTGTCTACAATTATGTCTACCAACTTGTCCAAACGATCGAATAGCTCTACCCGCGACTGAATCGTTTCAGGATCTATCCGAATCATGCCATTATCTGCTTCATCTGGTGGCAGATGTGCTGAAGTTGAAATAATCGGATTGCCCAAGGCTGCCAGCAACTCCAAACACACAGTATGGTTTGGTACTCTAATTCCAGTAGTTTTCCGCTTGGGGCTTTGTACCAATCGCGGTACTAACTTCGTAGCTGGCAGCAAAAACGTGTATGGCCCTGGAATCAGGCGTTTCATAATCCGATAGGCTGTGTCACTTACGAAGGCATAAGTTGCCACATTTGAAAGCGAGGGACATAAAAATGTCAATGGTTTATCGTTTGCTAGCTGTTTAATTTGCCGCACTCGTTCTACCGCCGACTTGGCATTCAAATCACAACCGATCGCATAGACTGTATCAGTAGGGTAAAGCATGACTGCGCCACTAGAGAGCGCCGACTTTATTTCCTCTATTCGGCGAATTTGAGGATTGTCCGGATGAACTGGGAAAATTTTTGCCATAACTCGGTGAGTGGGATTGGGGAGGGAAAGGGGGAGCAGGGGGACAGGGGGGCAGGGGGGCAGGGGAGGCAGGGGAAGCAATAATTAATAACCAATGCCCAATGCCCAATGACTAATGACTAATGACTAATGACTAATGACAAATTTATTATGAATAAAATCGCTTATCTTCAATGTCCGACAGGAATTTCTGGTGATATGTGCCTGGGTGCTTTGGTCAGTTTGGGTGTTCCTGTGGAGTATTTAATTGAAAAACTTAATGGGTTGGGTATTGAACAGGAATATCAGTTAAGGGCGGAACTTGTCCAACGGAATGGTCAACAGGCAACTAAAGTCCATGTGGATTTAGTACGCGATCGCCATCACCACCATCACCACGATGGCGAACACAGTCACCATCACACACGCCACTTGCCAGAAATAGAGCAAATGATTCTCAAGGCAGGGTTGCCATCAAGGGCAGAAGCTTGGAGTTTGGCGGTATTCCGGCAGCTAGCGGTGGCAGAAGGGGCGGTGCATGGCATTGCACCTGAAAAAGTTCATTTTCATGAAGTTGGTGCTATAGATGCGATCGTAGATATTGTGGGTACTTGCCTGGGGTTGGATTGGTTGGGGATTGCGAGCAACGATCGAGGATTGCCCCTACTTTACTGCTCGGCGTTTCCGACTGGTGGCGGCACTGTTCGGGCTGCACATGGTCAGATGGCAGTACCAGTGCCAGCGGTGTTAAAGCTGTGGGAAATGCGGGGTTGTCCAGTTTATAGCAATGGCATTGACAGAGAATTAGTAACGCCAACAGGAGCCGCGATCGCCACTACTTTGGCAAGAGATTTTGGTTCACCACCTGCGATCGCTATCAAGCAGATAGGACTGGGAGCAGGAACCATCAATTTACCCATTCCCAATATTTTACGCCTCTGGTTGGGTGAAAGCGCAAGTTTACAGTCAAATTTCAGTGATTCTGAAGCTACTAGCTCAAATTTGGAAACCATCTCGGTACTAGAAACCCAAATTGATGATTTAAGTCCACAAGCTATTGGCTATGCGTTTGAGGCGTTGTTTGCTGCTGGTGCGCTGGATGTTTTTACCCAAGCGATCGGTATGAAAAAGTCCCGTTCGGGGATTTTGCTAACTGTGATTTGTCATCCAGAAAATTTACTCAGTTGTGAGGCCGTTATCTTCCGCGAAACTACAACTTTAGGCATTCGGCGAACAACTCAGCAACGCGCCATTTTACAACGGGAAATTCAACAAGTGGAAACGGAATATGGCAAAGTGCGTGTAAAAGTAGCATGGAAAGGGCGATCGCCAGAAAAAGTTCTTGCAAATGTGCAGCCCGAATATGAAGATTGTGCAGACTTAGCCCGAAAACATAATATTCCCTGGCACGAAATTCAACGGTTGGCGCTACAACGTTGGTATTTAGTCAATCCCTGATCCCAATTCCTCGTTCCCAGTCGGAGACTGGGAACGAGGAATTTGACTAAGTTACAGCTTTCATCAAATATTGTGTCAATGTAAACGCATCTACACCCAATTCAGTACGTTCTTGGGCTGCTAATATACCTGCTTGGGAATGCCACCATGCAGCAGTTGCGACAATATCTTCTACAAGAATCTGTTTAGTTGCGGCTTGCGCTAACAATCCACCCAGTAGCCCAGTTAACACGTCGCCGCTACCGCCACGGGCTAAGGCGGGTGTGCTTTCAGGAACAATCCAAACAGCACCTTGAGGGTTGGCGATCGCAGTTCTTGCCCCTTTCAACAGTACTACTGCCTCACTTTGGGCGGCTGCTTTTTGTACGGCTTTCACTCTGTCATCTTTGGCATCGGGGACATCAGGAAACAATCGCTCAAATTCGCCAGTGTGGGGTGTGAGTACGGTTACTGCTTGGCGTTTTTTTAGTGTGGCGATCGCTCCCATTTGTGCCAAGATATTTAAACCATCGGCATCGAGAAGCAAAGGGCGATCGCTTTCTATGACTTGTTGCACAATGGGCGTAGCATCTCGTGTTAAACCGGGGCCACAAGTGATCGCATTGAAGGAACTTAAATCAGTTTTTTCTGGTAATTTTAATTGAGCTATGGCTCCACTTTCCGTCTCTGGACAACCGACAATTAGCGCTTCTGGTAAGTGTGACACCAAAAGAGATTTCAGAGATTCGGGTACGGCAATCGAAAGCATCCCGACACCACTAGCCCTAGCACCCAAACCAGTTAAAATCGCCCCACCTGCATAGCGTCGCGAACCGCAAATCAGCAGTAAATGTCCTTCCTTATACTTGTGAGTAACTGCTGGACGGGGTAAAGGTAAAGTAGCAAGTGCCTTGGCTCGTGTAATCCGTTTAATTTTAGGTGCATCTTTGAGAACAGCTTCCACATCAGCTAAAGGAATATCAAAATCGATTAATTCAGCTTTACCGAGATATTCCAACGCTCGATCTTGGAAGAAAGCGAGTTTCCATAAACCTAAGCAAAATGTGTGAGTGGCGCGAATGGCAGTTCCTAATACAACGCCAGTGTCGGTGTGCAAACCTGAAGGTAAATCGATACTATAAATCGGTATAGATAATTCATTTAACTGATTAATTGCAGAAGCAATGGGATCGGTCAGGTTTCTTTCTAAACCAAATCCAAACAAGCCATCAATCAACAAATCAGAATCTGGTAGTTGTTCAATTGTTTGATAAATTGGAATGCCCAAACTCTGGGCATATTGCAAGTGCTGCGAAGTTAATTCTTTAAGCTTAGAAAAAGGAGAATAAATCCAAACCTCATACCCGCGAAAGTATAATTCACGGGCTACGACTAAAGCATCACCACCATTATGACCGGGGCCGACAAGAATTCCCACACGAGATACCCTTAACAAAGGGGTGTTTGCAGGAATCTCTGGAATGCGACGAGCAATTAGTCCCGCCACCTTTTCCATCAAAGCAACTACAGGCATTCCCACTGCAAAGATCCGCTTTTCAATATCGCGCATCTGCCCAGCAGTCACTACCACTTGCGAAATTTGTTCTTGCCTATCTTGCATCAGTCCTGAGTGGTGAGTTATGAGTTTCAGGGTAACTGAAAGTTTAGCAAAATTGACTCATATTCCACTCAAAAAAGTTACAAACCGATTTCCACATCTTCAAGGATGCCAAGTGCGTCGGGGATGAGGACAGCTGCGGAGTAGTAGGCGGTGACGAGGTAGGAGATAATGGCTTTTTCGCTGATGCCCATAAATCGGACGGATAAACTGGGTTGGTATTCGTCGGGGATACCAGTTTGATGTAAGCCAATCACGCCCTGGTCTTTCTCACCAGTGCGGAGTATAAGGATAGAACTGGTCTGGTTCTTGGTAATCGGGATTTTGTTACAGGGCAGAATCGGTACATTGCGCCACGTGATTATTTTGCTCCCGTCCATATCGATGGTGTCTGGATAGATGCCTCGACGATTGCACTGGCGACCGAAGGCTGCAATAGTGCGGGGATGAGCTAGGAAGAACCTCGACTTCCGCCGCCGGGTGACTAATTCATCAAGGTCATCGGGAGTGGGGGGGCCACTGCGGCTGTAGATGCGCTGTTTGAGGTCGGCGTTGTGCAACAATCCAAATTCGCGGTTGTTGATCAACTCGTATTCTTGACGTTCCCGCAATGCCTCAATCGTCAGCCGCAATTGTTCTTCCGTCTGGTTGTATGGTTGATTGTACAGATCCGCAACGCGAGTATTCACTCGCAACACAGTCTGAGCAATGCTCAACTGATATTCGCGGGGTGAAAGTTCGTAGTCAACAAAAGTTCCCGGTAACGTCGTCTCTTGACTATGACTAGTTGACAATGCGATCGCAGCTTCTCCGTATTTGTTTTGTGGAAGTTCGGCGCGAGTCCTAAATTGCTCAAGTTGAGCCTGCAACGCCTGCGACTGGTTGAGCAGTTCCTGAAATGCCTGTTGTGGTAGCGCCAATACCGTGCATTGGGTTACAGCTTTGACCGTGAACTTCCAATTGCTTTCTGACTCCACCAACACGCGATCGCCAAAATAATCACCGTCAGCTAGCGTATCCAACAAAGGCTGCTCGTCATACTTGCCAATACCAATCTTGTTTACCTTGCCATGTGCGATCAAGAAAAGCTGATTGGCTGGCTGACCTGACTGGACTATGATATCGCCAGGTGCAAACTCCTGCTGAACAAACCGACTTGCCAACGCCCTCAGCACCTCGATATCGTCAAATCCTCGCAGCAAGGGCAACTCACCAAGTTCCTGGGGAATCACCTGCACCTCGGCTCCGGTGTTAGAGAAACTTAACCGTCCATCACCCACCGTATAGGTCAACCGACGGTTCAGCCGATAAGTTCCACCCTTCGTCTGCACCCACGGCAACATCTTCAACAACCACCGCGAGGTAATTTCCTGTGTCTGCGGTGCAGATTTGGTGGTTGTGGACAAATTACGCGCAGCATCTTTACTCAAACTTAGTTGAGGTTGTCCACTCTCAACATTTAAATTTGATTCAATAAAATCCGTCATCAACCGATCCTCTAGTTACTAATAAAAGTGCCATTCAGTACTGAGTCCTGAGTTCCATTAATAGCTAACAGCACTCAACACTCCTGATAGAATGGCACTAAGTTAAGATACAGCCCTTATCCTGACTGGTTCCCAGCTTCCAGGCTGGGAACTCATTCTGGGAGGCTCCGCCTCCATAGCTTGACAAGAGGTAGAACCTCTCGGAATACATTCCCAGTCCGGAGGCTGGGAACGAGGCTAAACAAGCTTTTGGGCTTTACAAGCGTGCCTATTCACTCCTGATATTTAGCGCCCGATCTCAACATCTTCGAGGATGCCAAGTGCGTCAGGAGTGAGGACGGCTGCGGAGTAATAAGCAGTCACGAGGTAGGAGATGATTGCCTTTTCACTGATGCCCATGAATCGAACAGACAAGCTGGGTTGGTATTCATCGGGGATACCAGTTTGATGTAAGCCGATTACCCCTTGTTTTTCTACACCAGTGCGGAGCAAAAGGATAGAACTGGTGCGGTTATTGGTGATGGGGATCTTGTTGGAAGGAAAGATCGGTACGCCGCGCCAAGATGTGACCTGAACGCCGTTCACATCTACGCTTTGTGGATAGAGGCCCCGGCGGTTGGCCTCGCGACCGAAAGCAGCGATCGTGCGGGGGTGAGCCAGGAAGAATCCCGGTTCCTTCCATACCGTCGCCAACAGTTCGTCAAGGTCATCGGGAGTAGGTGCGCCGCTACTGCTGTAGATACGCTGTTTGAGATCGGCGTTGTGCAGCAACCCGAATTCGCGGTTGTTGAGCAACTCGTGTTCTTGACGTTCCCGCAAAGCCTCAATAGTCAGACGCAGTTGTTCTTCTGTCTGGTTGTACGGTTCGTTGTACAGATCGGCTACCCGCGTACTGACTCGCAACACCGTTTGAGCAATGCTCAACTCATATTCTCTCGGTGTGAGTTCGTAATCGGCGAAGGTTCCCGGCAACTCAGCCTCTTGGGGATGATCGGCTGCCAGTTCAATGGCAGCTTCACCTTGGGGAGTCTGTGGCTGGTTTAGGCGGGTGCGGAACTGTTCAACATGGATTCCTAACGCCTCAGATTGAGCGATCGCCCTCTCAAACGCCGCTTGAGGTAGCGACAAAACGATGGTTCTGGTAATCGCCTTGAGGGTGTACTGCCAAGTATCCTCGGATTGCACCACAGTTTCATCACCGAAATGGTCGCCGTCAGCTAGCACATCGAACACGATCTGCTCGCCATACTTGCCAACACCAATCTTGTTTACCTTGCCACGAGCAATCAGAATCACGCGATCGGCAGGTTGGCCAAGTTCAACAATTACATCATCTGGGGCGTACTCCTGCTGCTCAAACTGGTTTGCCAACGCGGTCAATACGTCAAGATTGTTAAACCCCCGCAGCAAGGGCAACTCAGTTAGTTCCAGGGGAATCACCTGCACCGCAGCTCCAGTGTTGGTGAAAGTCACCCGTCCATCACCCACGGAATAACTCAACCGACGGTTGACTCGATAAGCGCCACCTTTTGTCTGCACCCACGGCAACAACTTCAACAACCACCGAGATGTAATTTCCTGAGTCTGTGGTGCAGATTTGGCCGTTGTCGCTAAATTACGCGCCGCTGCTGTACTTAAAGTTAACAAAGGCTGCTGATCTTCTACATTCAAATTGGGATCGTTAGAATACGTCACAACTTAATCCTCCACTTTTTAGTTACTAAAAAAATTGATCTCACGCGATCGCATACTGACACCAATTTGAAAAATGATTGCGACAGATGGAAAACTGAAACACTTATCCAATGGATGTTTCACAATCCAAAATCTAAAATCTAAAGTCCAAAATGGTATGACCTTGAATTAACTCACCGACAAGAAAACCTAACTTCATTGGCCGAGTAATGACTTGAGACTCCCCCGATCAATCGACGATCCAATACGCCTAGCTGAAGTACCCAGACCTCTGGGCCCGCTAAGTAGCCGCCCTGCTAACGTACTACGCAATTCAAATTCTTTATAGCGGTCTACCGTTATATGCCATTTGAGTACGCCGCACATCCACTGCTCTAGTTTCTTGACGTATCCGAGCAGTTTTTCGCGGGTACTTGCATCCAGGTTGAAATCATCGAAAAGAACTGGCAGTTCGGTGGCAACGATCAGTTGAAACTGGAGCGCCCTAGCAGTCATCAGATTATTGACAATTTCAACAGCCTGTGGTTTATCGCAATTGAGGAAATTTTGAACGACCAGCACACAGTTATGGATTTCGCCCTCGAATTCGATTTCTTTCTGATAGGAGAAGATATCGTTGGTAAAACAGGCGAAGTCGGCGGCGGAATTATCGAGCGATCGCATTGTTCGGGTGCGGTAAATTTCCTGCGGGATCTCGTTGCCCTGAGCTAGTCGGGACAGACTCATGGTCAGATCCGAGCCAAAGGTCTTACGGCGCATCTCAATATAATCTATCGGGTCGGGAATCCGATTTTGAATCTGGTTAGCGAGTTCCCACACCCAGCTGTCAGTCATATCCTGGATTGCACGGCGAAACTGAGTCCGCGCATTTGCGGACATGGGGCCAGCGGTGCGAGACCAAATATCTGCCAAGCCCGCTTCTACCGGATTGGTCGGAATCTCGGTTGGAGTAGAGTCATCCAGAGGCATAAACGCTGACAGTCGGGCATTGAACACTTTCGCACCAGCCATGTTGCGGTTATTCCCGTAGAGTGCCGGGAAGTAATCATCAGCATAGGTTCCCCAAACAAGCCAGCACGCGGTCAGATTCAGCTCGTGACCAGATCCATTCGGATGGATCAACGCACCGCATAAGGCTACATCGGCAACATCAAACTTGTGGTCATCCCAGATGACGGCATCAGGAATCCCAGGTAGTGATTCCAGCATCCCCATCTGACGTGCCCATTCTTTGGAATGCTTCCGCGCAGCATTCAGATGGGGATTCAAGCTTGTAGTGAAGGGCATGTAAAACTTCGGCAGTGTTACTGGCCCGACAGCCTGGTATGGAACGTGAGTAAAGCTCTTGAACCTTCCCAAACCCAAGGCGGCGTATAGCGATTCAATCCGCGCAGCCGATGTGCCTAGCCCTGTAGGGCCTCCCAGAAGTGTGGATGTCGAAGAATTGTTTCCTCCTTTATTCATGTAGCGGCTCGATCGCATGTGCCACTCGTGACCGCCCGATTGCCAGTCTTGGAGTCCTTTGATGTAAAGGAGAACATTCACGCGAGCCACTGGGTCTAGTCCGTACTCCTCAAACAGGGGGGGCAACTCAGTAACGGCAGTGTTATCAAACTGGTATAACCGCGAAGTTAAGAGTTCGTTGGTAAGGTTAGCCGCCTCCTGAGTACTGACATTTAAAAAGCGCTCCAAGACCAGTACGCAGTTGGCGTTTTCACCTTCATCCTCCACTTCTCTCTGGTAGGAAAATAAGTCGTTGCGAAGATGCACTGCATCGGCAAATGTGTCTTTGAGGATACGCATTGGCCGAGTCGAGGCGATTTGGGGCGGAATTTCTATAAACACGGCGTGTTCGACGAGATCCGCTGACCACGGAGCGCCACCAACTTTGCGGCGCATCTCAATGTATTCGATGGGGTTGGCGACCCGATCTTGGTTGATATTGGCGAGTTCCCACAGAGACTCTTCTAGGAGGTTCTTGGTACTCTCAAAGAATCGAAGTCGCCAGTCCACAGATTTAGTAAAAGCAGTGCGAGACCAGAGGTCAGCCAAGCCGCGCTCTACTGGGTTGGTGGGAACGGAAGGGGTATCAGTGGGATGCACTGGCATAAACGCTGGCAACCGGTCAAGATACTCCTTTGCCCCAGCCATGTCTTGGGTGCGCTTATAGATTTCTAGGAAGTGATCGTCGAAGAAGAACACCCAAACATACCAGTCGGTTACTAAGTCAAGCTCCGCTTCTGGTGCATCTGGATGGGTATACGAGCAAAGCAAGGCGTAGTCGTGAGCATCGAATGTGCGCTCGTCCCAGATAACCGAGCTTTCCGCTTCCTCTTCTGAGCCAAGTATCCCCATCTCGTAAGCCCACGCTTTGGAATGGACTCGTGCCGCTTCCAGGTTTGGGTTCAGCCGTGCGGGCCAAGGCGTGTAAAATTCTGGCAGTTCAAAGGGTTGCATGATCTGCGCTAAACCTCCTCTGGAGTCTTCTTCTATCTTTATTTCGTAGCGGATCTGAGCATTGTTGCAGTTGACAAATATGAATGGCACTAAAGCTATAAGCTTTGCCCTAACTGGTTAAGAGCCTGGAGGCTCTAAACCCATTGTCGGAGGCTCCGCCTCCAGTGGCTTGACCAGAGGCAGCAGCCCACAGAAATACATTCCTAGTCTGAAGACTGGGAACGAAGTGACACAAGCCTTTCGCCTTTTTGTTAGTGCCATTCTCACAAGTACGATCGCCACCCAGCTAGATCGCCACATTTGGTTTGCTCGTGGTGGTTCGTTTCAAAGCGAGAATATTAAGATGCTCATAATCTAAATAACGAGCTATGTACGTTTTCTTTGAAGTTTTTGGCAAATAAATTTTTAATACTAAATCTTGGTGCTCTCATAATTTTTCATAGTTGTAAATAAAAAGCAATCCGTAGATTCAAGCCGTCAAGCAAATAGTTAAATCAAAAATTGAAGAATTAGAAGACAGTTAAGACAGTTAAACAAATAGTTAAATCAAAAATTAAAGAATTAAAAGACAGTTAAGACAGTTAAGCAGATAGTTAAAAGATTTAAGATAGTTATTAAAGAAAAAATACTAATTGTTAATTCTTTGCAACTAATGTTTATTAAGGCATCACCATTCCAAAACCGAAAAAGCGATCGCACACACTGGATTACAACCCAATGTTAGTCAAACTATGGTGTGATTTCGCAGCAATGTGACTAATATGCCTGTAATCATCGGAAAATCCCAAAAGGGCTGAAAAAGTTTTCTTCTCCTACTCCTCACTTACTTTTTCAAGCTAGTGGTAAAAAAATATTGCTGCCACTTTGGCTGAAAGCTAGATACTATTAGATTCGGCGTGTTTACTGTTCGGGAGTGCCAAAATGTCTAAACAGCTGGGTCAAAAAATTGCACCCACACCGATATCAAATGATATCAGTGTAGTGGATTTGATCGATCGATACTTCACCGCTTACAACTCAGCGCGGTTGCGGGAAATCTGCCAACTACTGAGTCGCGATGTCCTAACGGAAGGTGTTACGGTGGGAGTTAGCCTTTCCGGTGCGATGACGCCAGCAGGATTTGGGGTTTCAGCACTTGCACCTTTAATTCGCAACGGCTTTATTGACTGGATGATTAGCACTGGTGCAAATCTTTACCACGATATGCATTATGGTTTGGGTTTTGAACTCTTTGCTGGTAATCCGTTTTTGGATGATGTGAAACTTCGTCAAGAAGGCACGATCCGCATTTATGACATTATTTTTGGTTACGATGTGCTGCTAGAAACTGATGCGTTCATCCGCAAGATTCTCCAAGGAGAAGCGTTTCAAAAGCGGATGGGAACGGCTGAATTTCACCATTTACTAGGTAAATATGTCCGAGAAGTAGAAAAGCAATTGGGTGTGCAGCATTCCTGCTTGCTAGCTACAGCTTATGAGTATGGTGTACCGATTTATACGTCTTCTCCAGGAGATAGTTCAATTGGGATGAACGTGGCGGCTTTAGCATTGGAAGGTTCGCAGTTGGTGATCGATCCATCAATTGACGTGAATGAGACAGCAGCGATCGCATATAATGCCCGTGAATCAGGAGGTAAAAGTGCGGCTGTAATTCTTGGTGGCGGTAGTCCTAAAAACTTTTTGCTACAAACTCAACCGCAACTTCACGAAGTTTTGGGGTTGGAAGAACGAGGACACGATTATTTTGTGCAGTTTACCGATGCACGTCCAGATACAGGCGGTTTATCTGGGGCGACCCCATCGGAAGCTGTCAGCTGGGGTAAAATTGACCCGGATGAGTTACCTAACACAATCGTTTGTTATACCGATAGCACGATCGCTCTACCACTGGTGAGTGCGTATGTGTTAAACAAATGCCAGCCTCGTCCCCTGAAGCGTATATACGACAGGCGAGAAGCCATTTTAGATAAACTGCAAAAAGATTATCTAGCAGCCAAAACCCAACCATCAGATCGAGTTCCAGCAGCAGTTGCTGAAAATGCTTCACAGCCAACAGCAACTTATCCCTGTGGACGGCTGATTCCGAATACTCACTAAGGGAAGAGGCAGGGAGCAGGGGAGGCAGGGGGGCAGGGGAAAAGGTTAAAGGTTAAAGGGAAAAGGAATAAATTTAATCTTTCCCCTTTTCCCCTTACCCCTTTCCCCATACCCAATGCCCAATGCCCTCATCCCTTGCGTCCAATTAACAAATAAGTTGTCATCTTCCCTTTGCCTTTAACTTCAATTTCGCCTCGTTTTTCAAATACAAATTCATTACATAAGCACTTATAAGTATTTTTTGTAACTTGGATTTTACCAGCAATACCTTGGGATTCCATAGAGCGAGCGATATTTACCGTGTCTTTATAGAGTTCATAAGTAAACTTATTCAGATCGATCGCTTCCCCTACTACCGAACCGCTATGGATGCCGATACGGATGCTGAAATTTTGGTTATTCTCAGTATTAAATAGAGCGATCGCAGTTTGCATATCCAGTGCCATCAGAGCGATCGCTTCAGCATGATTTTGGCGGCGTGTAGGTAAGCCACCAACCACCACATAAGCATCGTTAATGGTTCTGATTCTCTCTAAACTATATCGTTCGGTGAGGCGATCGAAAACTGAGAAAATTGAGTTGAGTAGGTTCAGCAGTTGAATTGCACTCATAGAAGTAGCAATTTCGGTGAAGCCAATGATATCTGCAAATAAAACTGTGACATCAGCAAAGTCTTCGGCAATTTTAGCTGGTTGTTCTTTCACTTCTCTAGAAATTGCGACTGGCAAAATATTCAGCAATAAACGTTCGGTTTCTTTCTGATGATATCGAAGTGCTTCTTCTGCTGCTACTCGCTGGCTTACATTGCGAAAAATGCCGCGAATCGCAACTGGATGACCTTCAACAAATTTACAATTAATATTACCTTCTAGAAAGATTGTTTGACCGTCTTTAGTAACGAATATAGCTGTTACTTGCCCAAGATTTTCTCCTGATAGTACGCGATAAAATCTTTGCAAACAGCTTTGTTTAAACTCTGGATGTATAATATCGAAAATACTCATATTCGCAATTTCAGCTTCGCTATATCCCAAAGTTTCTCGCCATGCACGATTGACATACAAAAAACGACCAGATGGATTGACACATTGAATCAAGTCATTAGCATTTTCAAATAAATCTCGATATCGCTCTTCACTTTCCACAAGAGCATCTTCTGCTTGTTTGCGTTTGATAAATTGGGCAATTTGGCTACCAATAGAACCCATCATTTGCAGTAGGTCTTTATCTTTTGGTAGGAACTCCCGACTAAAGAAAACCATCACTCCTAAGATTTCACTATCGTCTAAAATGGGGAAGCCAAAAGCTGCGTGCAATCCAGCCTCCGCAGCCAGTAGCGATCGCCTTTGATCTCCATCTACTGTGATATCTTTAATCCACAAAGGTAAACGTCTGATCCAAATTCGACCAGGTAAGCCAACACCAGGTGTATAAGTAGTTTGCCAAGTGATTGCTTTAAACTCTCGCACAGAAACTAATCGACTTGACCAAATTTCTACACACCTTAGTACTGCATTGAGACTATCTCCTTGTAGGGAAGTACCAATATATTGACTTGGTGTCCAAAGTTCGCCTAAATCCCATCCCAAGTTTTGACAAATCGACTGCAAAATTTGGGGAATCCCCTGCTTTATGCTTTGTGATTCTGATAATATGCGAGTAATAGAATACTGGGCACTTGTACGCTGTTCTCGGCGTTGCCAAGCAGTAATATCCCGACCAATATAGACAATATCTTCTAGTCCTTCTGTTTTTTTGGTAATCACTGAGCAAGAAAAAGCAATCAACAGTTTCTCTCTAGTTTTGGTTCGACAAACCACTTCTAGATTTTGGGCATTACGCTTTAAATAAAAATGTTGACAAATAGCTTTAATTAAAAATTGATCTTCATCAATGATTAATGATATCGGTTGATTTATTAATTCTTCTTCCGGAAAACCAAATAATTGTTGAGCAGCATAATTTACTTTTTTTATTTTTCCTGAATTACTGGTTACTAACAAAGCATCTGGCATTGAAGTAATGACTTGTTCCATGTAATTAATGTTTGATTAATATACAAGCCTGTTTTTTCCAAAATATTTTTTGACTAAGTTTATATTACTTGATTAAACGTGCTATTTTTTCACCTCAACCGAGTATAATTGAGCAAAAACTACTAGTTCACTGTGGCGGAAATTTGCCTACCTTTAATAAGTTGTTCAGAGCAACTTATCTAGTTAATTGAGATAGTAGCTAGATTTACGTCGTGCTGTACTAATCCAATGTCTAAGCTAGTGCAAGAGATTTTATAATAAGCACTTTAGTCCTTACTACAAACTTGCTTACCCATTTAAACTAAATAAGCTTGATTAATCTTTTTAAGATACTTCTTTTGGGGGATTGACAAGTTAATATAATATTGCTGTTCGAGTAACTGCTTGTTAACAGTAGACTTCATGTTTAATTTTAATCCTATGTGGTATTTTACAAAACGGCGAATTAGATAAGTATTTCAACCAAATATTGCCGTAAACACCTTTCATTAGTTTCGCTATCTTGAAAGTTGATTTTTCAAGATAGCGCGATCGCCAGCATTTAGGAAATTTGCAACCCGTTACTTTATAAGAGAATGACGACTCTGTAGCTAGGTTCTTGCTACTTTCTTATTCTTCAATTTCATCAATGAAGTTTATGATTGTGCGCTGGCTACAATTTGATTCCAGGCTTTGACTGCTGTCTGTAAATTCTTTGGCAGGTTATTTTGAGAAATATCGTTGTATTGAACCGTACCTTCTTGGCTGGTGAGGGTATAGGTGATATAATCAGCAGCACCACTGGGGGCTGGGTAACTCAAATTCCGAAATTTACTAAACTGAGAACGTTCTAGCGATCGCACAAATCGTTGTACCTGTTGCACAGAAACACGGCGAACACTACGTTCAGAATCATTAGCATCACCAATCCGCACGCGAATCAGTCGCCCATCCTTGAGTAAAACAGTCTCATAGGTTCTACCAGCAAAACCCCCACTGGAGATTTGGCGAAATACTATATCTCGATCTAACGGTGGTGGTAACTCACTAGCTGGAATTTGCACAGGGGCCAGTGTAGTTTCGTTAGCCTTTTGATTCAGCCTGAGTGCGGAACCTGTTTGATTAGTATGATAAACCAAAGTTTGACCGACTCCGCCGACAACCACCCGCCAGCCTGATACCAAAGCTTGGGTACAGAATTCATCAGGATTAGCTAATTCTAAACAGCTATCTCTCCAAGTTTGCTGTTGAGCCTCAATAATGGTTAACTGAGAAATTGGCTGTTGCAAACGTCTGGATACGGCTTGTAAAACCGCATTTTTTACAGATGTGGGTAATTTATTTGGCAAATTTTCTGAGGGAGTATTTGCTGAAGCTAAACGTAGCGATCGGCCATTATTATTAGTATGATAAACCCAGTTTTGTTTGCCATTAGATACCACAACCCGCCAACCAGGAACTAAGGCTTGGGTACAGAATTCATCAGCTTGAGGCAGTTCCAAGCAACCATTGCGCCAAGTCTGTTGATTGTAGTCAATAATTTGCAGTTGTCTAGTAGAAATTCCCTGCCTGCGGGCTAAATCGCGCAGTACCGCATTAGCTACTGGACGTGGCAAACGGTTTGGTTTAATATTGTCTTTGAGAACTTCATTGCTTGTTTCTAGCGATAAATTAAGAGAAGCCCCCGTAGCACCTTTTACAAGTGTTAAACCGCTAGCAACAGACAAAATTCCAGTCAAAATAAAAGCAGTAAAAATTCGCCCTTGATTAGTGTTAAAGTAGTTTTTTCGCATGATTTTCATAGTAAGATAGAACAAATAAATAGTATTTAGCTACTAATAGACAATAAAGTATATAATTCCATAACTTCACTATCTGGAAATACATTAGTATCTATATTTTGAAACAGATATAGAGACAGACGTTGATGTACTGATTGTTTGTTCCTTATAAAAATTCTGGTTTAAGAAGAATTCAGGAGTCAGAACAATCAGTGGTGGATACCCTGCGGGATGTTGCTACAGACCCGCCACTGATTGAAAAGCACTAAGTCTTCTTTTTCAGAGACGTTATAAGTAGCTAGACATGATTAAATATAAAACGTTCAACAAAGTAATTACCGTTGTTTACACGATTTTCAATAGCATGAATTAGAGCGATGCCTGCGGCGGGCTACGCCTACGCTAGTTCATACTTATCGTCAAAAATCTGTGAAGAAAGCTCATAACGTTTCAGGTGGAGCCACCGATTTTCAAGGCGGTTCATTTGAGGTGAGTATGGGGGTAGAAAAAAAATGTACAACCACAAGCTGAGTGCTAAATTTGCCAGTATTGTTGAACTTGTTTGCTACTATGAAATGATGCTCCATCTTGAATAATGACAGTGATTTTACACGTTTGTTCAAGACGCTGTTGGGCTAAATATGGCTGGCATTGCAGTAGTTGCAAGTAACGTTCACTATTAAAACCACCGACCACAACCCCATATTCAAAACTGTGTTGAGGCTCCCAAAAACCAAGAATACTAATTCTTTTATATTTAACGTTGAACAGAGTCAGAAACTCTGAACAACTACAACTTCCGTTTCAATAAACTCAGCCTTTCTGCACAATACGCTGTTGAAAAAGCACGACCAAAAGTAACAAGGCCCCACGAAGTACGAGTTGCCACCAAGGAGTAATGGTTCCCTCAAGATTTAAAAGGTTGTACATCATTCCTAGTAAAAGTACACCGATTAGCGTCGGAAACACGCTCCCTTGACCCCCTGCGAGAAACGTTCCTCCCATGACGGTGGCGGCGATCGCATCCGTCTCCCAGCCAAAGCCAGCGACAGGCTGACCCGCCCCTAGACGGCCTGCGAGAATAATACCAGCAAGCCCTGAAAGCAACCCGCTAAATGTGTAGACTGCCACCTTCACTCGGTTTGGGTTCACGCCCATGAGCCGAGAAGCCTCCTCGTTATTGCCAATAGCGAATATGTGCAAACCTAATCGGCTTCTGTGCAGCATAAACCAAGCTGCAAAATATAAGAGTGCAACTATCAGCACAGGTACAGGAATCCAACCAATGAATCCCCTACCCAGCCAAATAAATCCCGATACTGTCGATGATACGGCAATGGACTTTTCCTCGGTGATGCTCAACGCCAGACCGCGTGCAGCGCTGGCAGTGAATAAGGTAACAACGAACGGCTGAAGCCGCGCGCGAGACACCAGAAGACCATTGACTACACCGAGCAACGTGGTGCTAGCAATGCCACCGGCGATCGCCGCGAAGCTTCCTTGTCCGGCAAGCATTGCTGTAACAACACCGCCTAGAGCAACCAGGGAACCCACAGACAGATCGATTCCTCCACTCAAGATGACGACAGTCATGCCTAGCGCCACGATCGCCAGCATACTATTCTGTCGCATGATGTTCATGAGATTAACAGGTGTCAGGAACGTTTCATAACGAAAGGATGCGAAAACAGCCAAACTAAGGAGCATGAGTAGCACGCCTTGGGAGGTGAGGAGTTTGGCAAGATGCCGCAAACCCGTAAGTGCAAGAGACCTTGTCGCAGGCATGACCCGTTAAACCTCCCTCGGACGCTGCAAAAAAATGGCGAAAAGAATGATTACAGATTTCAAAACTAAAGACCAGGTAAAGGGAATCAGGAGCATATTGAAACTTGTGGAAATCACCTGCATGAGCAAGGCTCCGACAACAGTACCGAGGATATTTGCCCGACCACCAGAGAAGGGCGTGCCGCCAACAACAACAGCGGCGATCGCATCAAATTCCGCGTTGACACCGACCTTACTCGGATCGCCCATGCCCAGCCTTGCTGTTTCGATCAGTCCGGCTAACCCGGCAAGCAGGGCGCTAATTATATAGACTATATATTTCACGCGCTCCGCACGGATACCCGCAAGCCGTGCGGCCTCCTCGTTGCCGCCAACTGCAACGATATGACGGCCCAAAAGTGTAGAGCGAATACAGAAGAAAGCTGCCGCGATCGCTACTGCCGCAATGACAACTTGAATTGGTATAGAACCGAGATACCCCTTTCCCAGCGCTTCAAATGTCGGATGGACGAAAGGAACGAGCTTACTGTCCCCGATAACCTGAGCAATCCCACGCCATAAGATCAGAGCCGCCAAGGTGACGATCAAGGCATCAAGTTTCAGACGTGAGATCAGAAAGCCATTGATCGAACCAACCAACAGAGCAGCGCTGAAAGCGAACAAGATGGCCACAGTCATCCCATACTTAATCAGCAATGCCACAATGACTGAAACCAATGCCATAGTAGAGCCAACCGTCAGGTCGATGCCACGGGAGGCAATGACAAAGGTCATGCCAACGGCAATCAACATTGTTGTGGATACTTGCAGTAACATATTCAATGTGTTGCTAATTGTTGCAAAACGCGGTGTGAAGATGGCGTTCGCAACATAGAGAATTAAGAGTGCCGCAAATGCACCGAAGTTTGGATTCCACAGGGTTCCCCAACCCAGATTAGGCTTCTTGCTCTTCATTTGGATTTTGCTCTGTTTGAGATTGTCCACCGACGGCTTCCTGACGATCTGCGCCTTCCGCCATTGCGTGCAGAATTGCCTTGATGTTCTTCTGTTCGCCGCCCAGTTCCGCGATTGACTGCCCGTCACGCAGGATGACGACACGTTGCGAACCTTCAACTAACTCTTCCACTTCCGAGGAAATCATCAGAACTCCCAGCCCTTGTTCTGCTAGTTCGGCAATTAGCTGCTGGATCTCGCGCTTTGCACCAACATCAATACCACGAGTTGGCTCATCAAGGAGAAGAAGTTTTGTATTCTTATTCAGGGGGCGACAGTGGAGCTAAAGAGCTTGCTGTATAAGTGACATAGCTTTCAAGCCCTGGCGATAAAACCTTAGCTTATTGCGAATAGAACCCATAAGTTCCTCAACCCATATTTGACACTCATGAAAAGCAGTTATCCAATTTTGTCCGTATAAACCTATCCAAAAATTACTGTGCCGTTTTCTAGTTCTACCTTTTTCTTGAGTCCGGCAGACATAGAGTTGTTGTCTTTGTAATTTAGTCCTTTGTCCTTGTAACCAAGCAGAAGTCATTGCCAAGGCAATTAACAATATTATTCGTACAAGTCTATCAGGATTAGCTTTAGAACCCTCCAGATTGTAACCACCAGTTTTACAGTCTTTAAACATCGCCTCTATTCCAAAACGCTGACTGTAAATTTTGACGGCAGATTCCAAGTCAGGTAAGTTTGTTAATAAATACCAAGCATCACCCTCTTGTTTACCTCGATACTTTCTCTTCCAGTAAACTGCTAAATTGAATCGACCAAATCCTGACTTTTGCGTAAGATGAATATTAGTATAAAATTGACGAATACCTGGATGAATAGGAATGTTATTTAAGGGTTTAAACTTTTGTCTTTTTTCACGAAAAGTGGTGTTATGCTTCTGACGAAACACAAAGCTGATATTCTGTCTGTGTAACCAATCTGCTAGTTCTATACTATGAAATTCTCTATCCCCAATTACGACTAATTTATAAGTCTTTAGCAACCGGATAACAGGTCGTAATACTTTTTGTTGTTCTACCAAGTTAGTGCTGCCATCCTTCTCTAACATTACCCAAAATATTGGTAAGGCTCTTTTTTGATAAATCACACTCACCATCAACACGTTATTTTCTTTCCACGCTCGTCTATCCATCGCAATGGTTAATTGTGACCCCAGTTTAAAATGTTGGTTAATTATTGCTTCAATGATCGGAAACCACAGTAATACTACACTCAAAGCATTCAACGTTAGAAATCTTTGTAAATGTCGCCTTCGACTATTCTGTTGTATGGGTAAAGGTAGCGTTGCCGCCAATCTTTCCAGTCTGACTTGTTTTTGATTTTGTAACAACCACACTAACAATTTTAAAGTAATTAACTGCGAGTGATTTAGGTATTTTTCGAGAAACGTTTGATAAAATGAAGGCAACATTATAGTGACGGTCTTGTTCAATTTACGAGACCGTTCTTTTTTACCATCAAACTGTACCCCATAGATAGGTGCTTAATAACTGCACAGTTCATTGTCAATAAGCTCCCTTTTTTTGAGAGGGTCTGTTACTTCAAATCCTTTACCTGTGGTACTTTAACGAGTATTGTCGCCCCCTCAAGTATTCTTACACAGCCATCGCGCCAGAAGTACCTTCTGCTGATTACCGCCCGATAGTTCGTGGATCTTCTGCTCGGCGCTGGCGGCTTTGATTCCAAGGCGCTGCATGAAACGCTCTACAAGTTCGCTCTGTTGTTTTCTGGAAACGATGCCCCATCGCGTCAAGTTCGGTAGTGCAGCAAGTGTGAGGTTTTCACGCACCGAAAGCTCAGGGATGATGCCGTCTGCCTTGCGATCCTCTGAAAGGAAAGCTATGCCTGCGTCTATGGCATCATGAGGATCGCGCAGAGATAAAAGACTACCTTCGAGTTTTACAGTTCCACCTTCAAGAGGTTCAGCTCCAAACAAGGCACGCACCGTTTCACTACGACCAGAGCCGAGTAAACCCGCAAGCCCAACGATTTCGCCATGCCGCATTTCAATGGAAACACCATTGAGCCGTTTTTTATATTTGAGAGCTTCCGCTTGGAGCAGCACTGGCTGACAAGGCGTGTTTTGCGAGTGTCCTGCAAATGCCGTGACTCCTTGGCTCACCTCTTCGGGTTTACGACCTAGCATAAAACAAACGAGTTCCAGACGAGTCAGCGAAGAGAGCGATCGCGTCACGATATTGCGCCCATCACGCAGTACCGTGACGCGATCGCACACGGCATAAAGTTCTTCAAAACGGTGGCTGACGTAGACGATAGATGTCCCTTGCGACTTTAGCCGCCGCATGACATCAAAAAGCACAGAAACTTCAGTTTCCGTCAGCGAACTCGTGGGTTCATCAAGAATTAGCACCCGCGCCCCAAAGGATATAGCGCGGGCGATCGCCACCATGTGGCGATGATTTTCATGTTGGGATAAGTAGCGATCGCATTACGAAATCCCTTAGCGCGATCGATTGCAACCGATGAACCCGCTGTTCCTGTGAGTTCCACGATGGATGCCTTACCGTTGGTTGCCTGGGCTAGCCATTCACCAACGCGGCGACCTTGGGCGATAAAATCCGACCCAAGAAAGCTGACGAAATGTTCGCCTGGTCTTCCTGCTGCTTCACGGTCGATGAGAAAAACCGGTATTTTTGCCGCTCTCGCTGCTTCGAGAGCGGGCGTAAGACCCTCATACTCACGTGGTGCAAGAAATATCACATCAACTTGTCGTGCAATTAGATCCTCAATGTCGGCAAATTGCTTCGATGTCTGTCCCTGAGCATCCGTCATCAGAAAATCATAAGTTTTCTGACGCTTGGCGGCCTCCTCCTTAATGCTGTTCGTTTCGGCAATGCGCCACGGTCCAATGTTCTCCGTTTGCGAAAATCCGACAATTTTTTTTGTTTTTTCGTGCATACAGCCAGACAGCGAGAAAGCCGAAATAGTAATTACAACGTAGGCGCTAAATACCAACAACTTTGGCATATAAGCTCCGATATCTGAGTATCCAAAACAGGTTTTCTTCTTCATAGCCTTCGTTGCATGAAACAAAAAAAAGACACTCCAACTCGCAGAATACTTTTACAACCTTGTTCTTCTCAGATTCAGCCTTGGGCAGCGTCAGCTTGAGAATGCCATCCTTGTATTTTGCTTGAACCTGTTCATTCTGAACGTAGGTAAGTAGCAAAATCACGCGCTGAAACCTACCATAGCGGAATTCAGTGCGGGTCAACGCCCTTTGGGGAGGGAAAAGGTTAAAGGGGAAAGGGGAAAGGGAACCCCATAACTAAAGTTAGGGGCTGAAGTAAAAACGCTTCGCAAGGGTTTGGGGGAAAGGGGAAGGTGGGGTTCCCTCCTGACAAGTGTAGGTTTTTTATGTGGGCATGAGTGGATACTCTCAAACAGAGTTCTAAAGGTGGTTCAAATAACGAAATTTCGTTCTTAGGTGGAAAATTAGAGACTAAAATTTGAGTTTTCAACCAACGCAAAAACCTCATTTCAGCCACGTTTGTAAAATACCTACACCTGTCAGGGGGTTCCCTCTGGGGATAAGGGGCGGGGAAAAGGGATAACACAAGAGTCCTGTTCCTGCTTCCCTTTTACCTTTACCCTTTAACATGAGTCCCTATTTTTCTGCCTACGTATCTCGAAATAAATCTTTACATGTGCTTTATATTTAAAAACTCTTTCTTGTATCCTTTCCCCCTTCCCCCTTCTCCTTCTTGGTCATGCCTTTTTCTTCCGTTTTGACTTCTAATTTACGCTCACCCGCGCTCGATACTGCTTCTGCGGATACCTGCATATTAAAACCCGGTTTTTCCAGACCGTTGAGGTAGTATTGCTATCTCACTTCGCAAATCGGGTATATCAACTCTTGAAATAAAAAACAAAATACCCGATGAGTATACAGACTATTCCTGCGGTTTCAATAAAGAAACCAGAGATAAACTGCTATCTATAAACTTGAAAACGACTTTCAGCACATCAATGACAATCATTTTAGGCACACAAGCTCACAAACAGTCAATATATAGATTTCAGGTGCTGACTGCAACTTTTTTGAGTGTTAGACACAGCTCAAAAGCCTAAACTTAGTATAGTACATGTGTATGATACGTAAATCCTAAATTATTTTCTTAAATACTAGATTTATGGATTCTTCTCAAATTGAAACAGGTGCGCCTCTTTCTATAGAAATTGCTCAGATTGCTTCGCCATCCACAACACTCTCTCCTAGCTCAACACTCAGCCATCGTATTCCTAAAGATGCTGTTCGCACCAGTTTGAGTGCTTCTACTATCGATGGTGTTTTCGCAGCACTTTTCTCTATTGGTACTGGCGCAATTTTGCTAGGTAATTTCTTGGTGGAGTTAGATGCCAGTCCAGTGGTATTTGGCATGGTGAGTTCTATCCCCATGTTGGTAAATCTCTTTCAGCCGATGGGTGCTTATTTGTCTGAACGCAGTACTAGCCGTTTTCAGTATTCGCTTCGCACTCATGGGATTGGTCGGCTACTATGGCTGATTTTAGTAATTGGCATTGTTAGCTTTAGTTGGGGAGGGCTTAATTCCAACCAATTAGTGATATTGTCGCTTTTGATTCTCGTATGCAGCAATTTTTTAGGAGGATTAGGAGCCGCATCTTGGTTGAGTTGGATGGCAATGTTAGTCCCACGGCAATTACGAGGTAGATATTTCGGGCTACGCAATAGCCTTGCTAACTTAACCGAGTTGGTCGGTTTGCCAATAGCTGGTCTCGCCGTATCACATTGGTACGGGGGAGCTATTCAAGGTTATGGGGTGGTTTTGTTCTTAGGCATTATCTTTGGAATTGTGAGCTTGGGGTGTCAGTATTTTCAGGTTGATATAAACCCTCAACTACAAAATACTTATTATGCTAACTCATCTCAAACCAGTGAGATTCAGTCGGACTTGGCACCAAATAAACCTGGTGAGATATCTGAACCAATCTCTCTGCCGCAAATGCCAACTCCTCAAAATCAGATAGATAGCAGCATTTGGAAAAACTCTAATTTTTTGGTGTTTCTACTTTATTTCGGCTCATGGACATTTGCTGTTAATCTAAGTGCCCCGTTTTTTAACCTCTACTTGCTAGACACACTGGACTTGGATGTGAGTTGGGTAACTTTCTACAACAGTCTGCGAGCAGGAGCACACATGCTAATGCTGATCGTCTGGGGCAGATTAGCAGATAAAATAGGCAATCGTCCGATTTTAATTTCTAATGGACTTCTCATTGCAGTCATACCTTGGCTGTGGCTGAAAATGGGTTCTAGTCCTCTCGATCTCTGGCTATGGTTGCCGCTGTTACACATTTTTATTGGAGCTAATTGGGGAGGAGTTGACTTGTGTAACAACAATCTTCAGATAGAGATTGCACCAGTAAAAAATCAGTCTATATATTTTGCGATCGCAGCAGCTGTTGCTGGGGCAAGTGGTGCTTTAGGAGCAACTATCGGTGGCTTCATCGCTCAATTTGCTGGGTCTTTTGGTATAGCAGAAGTATTTATTGTATCTGGTGTATTACGATTAGCTTCACTTGTGCCACTCATTGTTAAAAAAGACTTAGGTAGTTAGAATGAAATCTCTTTGTTGCGGATATGAGAACAAAAAGTTGTACTTAACTTGGAGATTTATCCACCTATAGGAAGAACTGCTAACTTATATCTTTACTTTACAGTAAGAAAGATTTTTAACTTAGTGACCAAGTTAATGTCAGTAAAGCAGATTATAGAAATCTGTTATTACATAAATCTGACTTTATTCGTTTTTTCGTAATGCTTAAGGTAGACAAATCAAAAATTACCACCCAACAAGTTGAAGCTTTCGAGCGAGACGGCGTTATCTGCGTCAAAAATGTTTTGGATGACATCTGGGTAGAACGGATGCGAACAGCCGTTGATAAGAATGTATTAATCCCCGGCCCTTTAGAAGTTAAAGGTATTCCCAGACCAGAAGGTCATGTGGAACATACCAGTAGCTTATGGCTCACCGATGCTGATTTCCGTGCTTTGGCTTTTGAATCTCCGCTAGCATCCCTCGCCGCTCAAGTCTTGAAATCAGAAAAACTGAACTTTTTGACCGACGGTTTCTTTGTTAAAAAGCCGAAAACAAACAGCCGTGTTGGGTGGCATAACGACCTACCTTACTGGCCTATAAAAGGCTGGCAGTGTTGTAAAATTTGGCTGGCTTTAGATAGTGCCAACCAAGAAAATGGTCGATTAGAGTATATCAAAGCCTCTCATCAATGGGGCAAAGAGTTACGTGAAGGATCAAACCCCTCCTGGTTTGTAGAGCCAGAACCTCGCGAAATTTTGTCTTGGGATATGGAGCCTGGAGATTGCTTGGTTCATCATTTTCTGACAATTCATCATTCAGTAACCAACATATCTTCTACACAACGACGTGCAGTAGTTACCAATTGGACTGGCGATGATGTTACTTACTATCACCGCCCGAAAGCATGGCCTTTCAGACCTGTTGAAGAAATTGATCTACCAGAATTGAATTCATTCAAAACCAAAAAATCTGGTGAGCCGATAGACTGCGATATATTTCCTAGAGTTGAACTGCATCGCTAGTTGGAAATCGCTACTACTGTGTCAAGTTTAAATTGATCGAGAAGCAAGTTCGTAGTAAGTTCGCGCGATCTTCTCCCAAAGGGAGAGGCTTCTCTTTCAGAGACGCTAACCCAAAGTGTCTCCTAAACAAGGGAGTTTCCCTACGAGCGATTAACGAACTCGAAGGGTAATCCCTCTTTTGTCACTTTCGGCAGAGAATAATTTGTAACCCTTGCCCAGATAGGATTTTAATATTAGAGCTTGTTTGAAAGTTTCTATTAGCTTGCGATCGCTAATCTTCCCACTAAATCTAGGGCGTGTCATCAATTGAGCCAAATGACAGAAGCAGCCAGATAAATTG